>NZ_AP043932.1:0-14743 GCF_055381965.1 Lentibacillus kimchii
CAGTTTATTAGTTAAATGACCCGTTTGTGGTACAAATTTCATCGTTTTGTTTCTGCTCTATCAACATCATCGCATTTGTCTTATAAATACCACAAGAAGTTTTCAAGGTCTTTTACATCAATTGTTGTATTAATCATTTGTTAGTTGCTTCTTTAAATTTTGGCTTTAAAGGCTATTGAAATAACGATCAGACCACTGCTCACGTTTCATGAACCTTCTGATCCGATGATAAACCTTGGCTTTGACTGGAACCTTCAGGTGCCCTCTCAATGATGTTCATCACCTGCTTGTATTTCTTCTTGTTGTTTGACGTTTCCTCTCGGAATACATCCATAACCAAAACCGGTTTCGGGCCTTTGGCTGTGGCGACCTGAACAATATCCCCTTTCTGGATCGGGGTTTCCTCGTCTTTTCGAAAATGCTTATGAATATGCCAATAAAATAGTTTGTCTGTATTTAAGATTAAAGCCCCGTTTTCACTCCCCATAATATGATAGGCTGCGATAACATTACGCTCGTCCATGTCGATTCCATCCCCTTCTATTAGATTGGTTGCCCGTCTCATGCCTGAATACCAGCAGCGCGTGATGCATAAGTATCAAAGGTCATCACTTGACCCTATTCAGTTCCTCAAATGACGGGTGCGCTCACGGACTGACAGCATGACGTTCTATCAAAGCGTGACCACCCCCTGGCACTCTGAGCAACTAGTAAGGCTGGTGGTGACACTTGCTTGCTTTATCCGGGTGGCGATTAATGAACCAACCATCCAGAAACCACACAGAACCCTCTCAAATTGTTTTTAATGCTAACATGACCATTTACCCTTTCAGTTTAAAATGAAAGCACACAGACAGTCTGTGAAACTATAAATGGTAGATTAGCTTAGGATTATCATCAAACTTCCGGGTCCAGGCCATCATTTAGCCAGTCATAATACATACTCGTATCACGCTGCGCTTGTTGCTGCTGAGCCATCTGGTTCTGATGTTCGACATCCAGGGCCGTTTTGGAACGTTTCTTCAGACCATTTACGAAGAAACGTCCAAAATATGTATAGGATTCGCCCTTGCTGATCTGGTCTTTCATATAATCCAGCTGGTTGCGGGCATCTATTAATCTATAATCTAGCATGTGCTGATCGAGCATTTCCGTCAAAATGTCCTGAACAATATAGGGGTCTAGCATCTCGCTTTTCAAATGTTCGAATAACGATTTGAGATGCGGATTGGTGTCAGTCAGTTGGGTGAGTTCTTCACGAATGCTTGCGCGCGTTTCTTTATTCTCATCATCATCAGTTCTTAATTCAGTATTATTAATTCTAGTATTATTAGTTGTCCAATTTGGGCATTCCAGTTTGTCCATTTCGGACATTCCAGTTTGTCCGTTTTGGGCAAACTGATCATGGCGGGATTCAACCGGATTTTCTTCTTTTGGAATCCCGTCATTGTCAGTTTGTCCATTTTGGACATCCTTGGTTGGACTGTCTGAAAACAAGCTGTATATATTATTGGTTATCGCGAAATAACGTTTGGCCGGGAGCCCCATTTTTTTAACCTCAATTAAACCCAACCTTTGCAGGCTGGCTATGGATCTATCTTGTGGTTTCCGTTTGAGTGCTGTGTTTTTCTCCAAATTTTCAGAGGTACAGAAAAACCACTTATCTTCTATAAGCTGATCACGACTCGTCCAATATTTAAAGAGACTGACTAATTCACTATAAATAACAGCTTCATTCAGTCCAATTTCATGCGCCAGTTTCTTATTAACGACGATTGATCCATCTGATCTTAAAAAATCCAAAATATCCATATAAAAAACCTCCCATATCCCTGTCACGAAATGTCCAAACTTAACAGAGAAATCGAAGGCTTCAATATTTACAATAAGCACATTCTATAATATACTTGTAATTGGAAAATATATTGAAGCATTTTCTGATTTCCCTGTTTCACAAAACATGTCTTGGGTGGACCGTTTGTGACAGGGTTCTTTGTTTATTTGTTAATTTAAATACTATCATCAGGCGGAAATTTTGACAACATTTGCTATTTGTCTGGTGGAAAGAGCAGCAACCCAAAGAAGAGGTTGCTGTTCTTTTTTTATGTTCAGATAAAATTGGCGAGTGAACGTCATCATTGCTATTAAAAAGATGGCATTTGAAATAGACTTCAATAATTACAAACAGGACCTATTTGTTAAAGTGTGAGGGGTATTGGTCCTGAAAACATCGGATGAGCTGTGAAAGGTTTTGTGTGTTTATATAGGGAATGCTTGTTTTAAAATTTCGTTCTTTAAAACGCATGATTGTTATCTTTATGAGCTGACAGCTTTAAGCTTTCGTGGATCTTGAAGATGCACTTTTGTTTGTTAAAGAGACATCACGACCAAATAGGAGTGGTATATGCAGTGATTTTAAAAACCAAAAAACTGCAATTAAATTGGGTTTCCTGCGGGGGCTGTAGAATATCAGATCTAATACAGATAAGAGATTTATCAATATTTATATTCCAATTACTTTTGTGCACATATGGACCGTATAGTTTGATTCCAAAAGTAAGACTATCTTTTCTTGCTTTTTTTCAATTCTATTTGTTTAATAAAGATAAGGACGAATTGAAAACGAATATGAAATACCGTAGTTATAGGGCTGAAATAAAAACGGACGGATGGTCATTGGACGGACATATAGGAAAGGAGGCAAAAAAGTGGATCTGCTGCGCAAGAAAGATTTGCATCCAGAAGTGGGTGTGGCCAAAAGTACGGTTGCAGATTGGATTGAAGATTTTAATATCTATATCCCGAAAACAAAACAAAAGAACGTAACATATTATCGCCCAGAAGCGATTGAAGTATTAAATTTTATAAAGCAATGTAGAGAGAGAAACTATCAAAAACAACAGATCATGGAATTACTGGCGGATCAAGGATTCCCAGTGATGGCAGAGGCACAGGAAGATGCCGAGGAATCCATAAGTAAACGTACTAATCAAGATAATGGCGATTTACGAGATGTCATTCAGACTATGGGACAAGCAGTTCAAAAGTTATCCGACCAGGACGAATCAATAAAATCCCTACAAGACAGGGAAGAATCGCGTGAAGAACGGATGGACGACATGGAAAAACGGACAGAGCAGACCAGTGAAACAGTCGAAGATTTAAAACAAGAAATACAAGATTTAAAAACGGAATTGGCTGAAACCCGAGAAAAGGTAGATAAGCGAGGATTTTGGGCAAGGTTATTTAAAAGAAACAGTAACAAATAGGCATGTCGTATATGTTACTACGTTGGAAAAATAGAAAAGCTGCACCTATTTTAGTTTTGTATTGATATACCAAAATTCATAATTTAAAATTAAAACAATGATATATATTAGATTAGAAAGGGGGGGTAGCATAAATGGGGGATATTATTTATCATTCCGGCACATTGATTACAAGTATTATTTTATTCATTAGCGCAATAAACTTAGAAATATGGTGGATAGTAATTGCCACCGTATTAATTTTTGCTAAAGCATTTTATGATCTTTATAGAGATTATCATATATATCTTAATAATAAGAAATAACTAAAAAAACCCTTGCCAAATCACAGGCAAAGGCTTTTTTAGTTAATAGACCGTAATTGACTGACTCACTATATGATAACCAGTATGTTCAACCCAAGTGAATCCATCAAATACTTCAGTCGTTCCATGTTGAAATGTTACTTTCAACTCATAACCGCTATTCCCGGACAAATGATTTAAACCCCCAGCTATGCCGCTAACCATTCCAGAAGCCCCAAAATAACCTAATAAACGTGGAGCATACTTTTTAAATAATCCTGATATACCTGTACTCGTTGTACCATAGTGCATAAGCGTTGAATTCGATACGTGAAAAGACCTTGTGCAAGTAGGACCAGAAAGCCCGTCTGCATTTAGATCGTCAGTGGCATCGCTCCAATATTCTTCTGAACTACCTGTATCACCTAAATACACTGACGCAGTACTCATGGGCATTATCCCCAAAATTAATCCCATAGACAATAAAGTAAAAAACATCTTGTGAATAGTAAAATAGCTTCAGGCCATTGGTACTATCTTAAAGATAGATTTGTATTCCTACTGCTGTTTAATTTGAGTTAAAAAAGGGAGAAAATCGTTAGACAGGATAAGGGGAAAATGTCCCCACTCAAGCTGGGGAACCAGGCAGATCCTGTTTTTTCCGTAGGGACATTTTTATGTTTGGCACACTGGGTCGGTTTATATTGATGATCATTGGCTTTTGATGAAAAACTTGTCATCCTGCATCTTATACAGGATGGTTCAGAGCAAAAATAAAAAACGAAGAATAATTTAAGCCATTTGATGTAATGCTTTGGTAGAAAATCACATCTGAAAGTCTTATAGTGATAGGATTAAATTTTACTCAACAAACAGACCATTTAACTGTAGAGGAGAAATGTTTTCGTGAAAGAAATAAGGCTGTTGGAAGATAGAAATTTGAAAAGTAAAATTAACAGATACTCAGCCGTTTCAATAATTCTTTTCGCAATAGTATTCTTTGGTATCGCACGTACCGCCAGTACACCTGATATGAACGATTCAACAGTATTTAATATTATTTTTGCTATCCTAATACTCTTTGGAACACTTATAATTCATGAACTTATTCACGGTTTATTTTTTAAAGCTTTCTCACATAAAAACAAAGTTTATTTTGGCTTTAAAAATGGCATGCCTTATGCAGCTTCGCCAAGTAGTATTTTCACACGTTTCACATTTGCAATTAGTTGTATTGCCCCTTTTATTATTATTACAGCTTTATACATAGGATCTTTATATTTAGGGCTATTACCCAAATTGATTTTTGTAATGGTAAGTACCATACACGCTGCTATATGCTCAGGTGATTTTTATTGGGTATATGAAATGGGGCGAGCACCTAAAGATGCCGAAGTCAAAGCAACAAACGTTGGAATTAAAATACTAAGATCATAATAATATAAAACTTTCAGTGATAGAATATATTTACTGATATGATGTAATGTTTTGATAAAACATTACGGGGGCGTCAATAATTTTGTGTAAATGACCCTATCCCTTTTGAATTTAGTTAGCCAGTGTTTTAGTCGTTTAAACTTGTTCCTCCAGCGATTCAAACATCTGCAGTAATTCAGGCTTTGCTTTTTTGAAGCCTCTGTGGCACCGCATACCGAACTTATGGTTATAATCTAAAAACTGGGTCACCAGGAAACGTTCCAGGGCATCTTCATTTGGAAATTGTTCTTTGCGTTTGACGTAGCGTTTGATTTCCTTGTTAAATCCTTCGATGAGGTTTGTTGTATAGATGCTGGATCGGATGGATGCCGGAAAATCATAAAACGTTAATAAGCGATCCTGTTTCATCACGGCATCGACAGCACGTGGATACGTCTTATGCCATTTGTTTTGAAATTGTTCCAGGGCATTTAAAGCATCCTGGCGGCTTTCAGCCTCATAGACAGCCCTGAAATCATCCAGAATGACGGCACGATCTTTCACACGTACTTTGTTAGCGATGTTGCGGGAAACATGAACGCAGCACACCTGATGTTTAGCCTTGGGATAGACACGATGCAGCGCATCCGTCATGCCGTTCAAGCCGTCCGAAATGAAAAGAAGGACGTGTTCAACACCGCGATCATATAAGCGCTGAACGAGCTCCTCCCACACCTCGGCGGATTCCGTTGGGGCGATGGTGAAGTCGAGCACTTCTTTGCCGCCATCTTCCGCAATGCCAATGGCGATATAGACCGATTCCTTTTCAACGCTTTGACGCCGGATTGGAATTTGCGTGGCATCCAGATAAATGCAGACATAACGCTGTTCCAGCGTTCGCTCATGAAAAGCCTTAACATCTTCTGACACAAGCTGTGTCAGGTTGGATACAGTTTGTTTGGAATAGTGCTGACCATACATTTTTTCGATCAAATCGGCGATTTCATCCGTTGTGATGCCCTTTTCGTACAGGTGGATGATAAACTGTTCCAGTGTGTCGTTGGAACGTTTATAGGGTGCCAGGGTTTGTTGCTGAAAGGCACCGTTGCGATCTCTGGGAATATGCAGCTCAAGGTTGCCGTATTCTGTCTTAAACGTACGGCCATAAAATCCGTTACGGGAATTACCAGAGTTAACGCCAGCCTGCTCATAAGGCTCATAGTCCAGAAAAGCTGTTAATTCGTGTTTTAAAAGCTGATTGATCGCTGTTTCCAAGTGATGGCGAAAAACTTCTTCAATATCCTGTTTTTGGGCTAGTGATTCAAGCAAATCTGTAGTAAGATGGCTCATAGGGAAGACCTCCTGTGGGTGTGTTTTGGCTAACTCTATTCTACAGGAAAGGGTCTTCCTTTTTCTATGACCATTATTGAGTCATTGCGATTTACACAAACTATTTTACGCTCTCAACATTACATGCTAAATCTCATTGTGATAAGGTTAAAATAATTAAAGTTTAATCAACAAACAGGGCCATATTGTTCAATAAAAAACGCCACGGTATTATAAATCGTGGCATCTCTAACGAGTTTTTATTTTTAATAGATGATTTGTTCATCACCCTTTTGCTTTTGGTAATAATAATCAGTCGTAGTCATTCAAATATTTACATATATTTTTTGGTATCTCAAAATTAAATGAAAAGTCTTTTATGTTGAAATTAACATAAGGACTATCACTATATGCTGTCATTGTGGCAACTTTATTCAAATCATCGTTCATTTTAATGGAATCTCCAAATTTAATGGTATCTTCTTGGTAAAATTCAAATATTATCCCTTCTTCTGAGTTTGAAGGGATATCTGCTAATTCCCAGTCATCGAGTTCCAAAGAATTAACAAAGTCTTTAATATCTTCTTCATTTGAAATAGATTTAATGACTTTAGAATCCTTCGTTGATATCACTTTAATTTTTTGAGCTTTTTTAAAATCACCTGTCCAACTCTTTTTGTCGTCATTCTTATTATCTGTACTGCATCCTGAAACAAGAAGTAATATGCTAATGATAAAAACAAATATTAATATCACATTTTTCTTCATCATAATTACTCCTTACGACGGTTCTTTCCAGTGAGTATTGAACCTATGAATAATCCAATTCCCGCAATGAAAAAAGCTAATGATGAAATAAATGCAATAGGTAATTCTCCTGTTGCTATTCCAGTGATAACTGCTGTGAAAAAACCAAAAAGAATAATTCCTCCAGATAATGTGAACAAAAAAGTACGTAATTTATCCATGCCATATTTTTTGGATGTCTCTCTTGTTAAACTACTAAATATAATCAGAGCCCCACCTATAACAATAAAGATACTTGGTCCAACAACAGTTACGTCCGGCAGACCCATGAAATACAAAGCAAGAGAAATGAATAACCCAAATAATATTAGTACACCACTTGAAATAAATCCGATCATTGATATACGATTAGCCCTATTAGAGTATATATTATCTTTTGCCTCTTTTTGACCGTGTGTTTTCATATCGTCTACTAGACCACTTAAATCCCCCATTGAAATGATCGATTCTCGAAATGCTGCATCTTCATCAAATCCCTGTTTTTGATAATCAGCTACTTTTTCTTTTAAATTTGTAGTAAGTTCTTCTTTTATCTCAAATAAATCTTGACTTTTTCCTACATCAGAAAAAAGATCATCAATATAGTTTTGAATTTTATAATCTAAATTACTCTGTGTCATTATATAACTCCCCCTTAATCAAACTGTCTAAAATATATTTAGCAAAATCCCAGTCCTTTTTATTTTGTTCATACTTCTTTTTACCTTCTTCGGTAATGCGATAATATTTACGTCTGCCTCCTTGTGTTTCATTGCCCCAATAAGAGAGTATATAATCTTCTTTTTCCAGTCGTCGAAAGGCCGTATACAAAGTTGCCTCTTTCAGTTCATATTGATTTTCACTTAATTTGATAATTTCTTTATAAATACCATATCCATAGTTATCTCCCTGATTAAGGATGTTTAAAATAATTGCACTCGTATGTCCTCGAATAAGATCTTTTGAAATTTTGGCCACCAATTAATTTTCACCTCAATTGTAGTTTATAAAAAATTACTTTTTATGTCAAAGTACTTTTTTAAATGATGATATTATATGTAGTGTTAGGCTTACTTTTTATTTTTAGTGGAACTTACTCAACAAGTAAACCATTTAATTGAGTAACTTAAAATCACACATAATTTTTACAAGCCATCTTATACAAGGTGGCTATTTTAATGTTGTTATGTAAATTATATATTGAATTATGTAATTTATTTATTGAATAATGTAATATAAATGTTACAATAAAACTGAAAGGAAGTGTTTCAGTTAATGAAAAATAATCTAAAAGTTGCTCGCGTACAAGCAGACTTAACCCAACAACAATTAGCTGAAAAAGTGGGCATTACACGACAGACAATTAGTTTAATTGAAAAAGGGAAATACAACCCTACTTTAAAACTTTGCTTAAATATCTGTTATGCAGTAAATAAAACACTTGATGAGATCTTTTGGTTAAACAAGGAGGAGTGAGATAAATGAAAGTACAAAGAATTAATGACGAACGTTTAGCAATTAAAAATTTGAAAAACATACGCCTCGTTTATACTCTCCAAACTCTTGGAATAATTGGTTTATTAGGGTATGATCTAATTTCGAATGGATTAAGCAGCATAAAAGGAAATCCTTTATGGCTAGTATTTATAACGTCAATAGTAGTGCTAGCATTTATGTCATTCGGCTCATCAGATGAACGCCTGGCATTAAAAAACTTACAAAAAATACGTGTTGCGTTTGTCATCCAACTGCTTGGCATATTTGGAATATTAGGGTATGACTTAATTTCAAAAGGTATGGATGGTATGAAGGAAAATCCTCTATGGTTTGTATTTAGCCTGTCAACGCTTATACTGGTATTTTTGTCTATGAACATTAGTGTAGATTACGAGGGCGACGAAAAGTCTGCGGGAAAAGGATTAGGCATTTCAACTATTGTATTGGTACTGATATCCATTAGCGTTGTTTTTTTCACCATTTATTTAAATGAAACTTCCACTCTTGTTGATGGCCTTTTAGCAGGAGGAATATTGTTTATATGTGGTTTTCTTTCTTTCTTATTTCTTTATGGATTGAGAAGGGGTAAAGAATGAAATTGATTATACGGTGTTTTTCATAATAACGGGCATGTTTGTTGAATAGAAAGTCTGCTTAACTGCTCAGATCTTTCTACTTTTTTGTTCTTTTGATGTAATGTTTATGTAGAAGCTTACATGTGAAAAGCCTACTGTGATAGGCTTAAAATAATCAGCGTTTATTCAACAAGCAGACTATATTGTTGAACAATATTTACTAAGGGATAGGTGAAAACATTATCGTGGAACCTTTAAAAAAGGGAGAGACCATTGGCATATTCAAACCATCTTCGCCCGGAACTGTTACAGCTTAAAAACGTTTTGAACGAGCGAAGTCCTTTATGAAGAAAAAAGGTTTTGTCTTTGCAGAAGGAAAATTAACAGGAAAACAGGATGGTTATCGTTCAGGATCGCCTAAAGAGCGTGCGGAAGAACTAAATGAGCTGCTAAGAAATCCAAATATGAAAATGATCATGGCCACTATCGGAGGAACAAACTCAAATAGCATGCTGCCATATATTGATTATGAAGCATTCAAACAAAACTCAAAATTCGTTGTCGGGTATTCAGATACAACGGCTATTCTGCTTGCCCTTTATGCGAGAACAGGTATTACAACATATTAATGATATTGCCACCCTTCATCATCGGAAAGCAAACCTGTTCCGGAGCATGCAGTACATGTGAGTTCACGTGTCATAAACTCAATAATTAATTTTTCATATACTGTTAACATTTAAACTGCGAATGTACGCAGAATCAATAATAGGACCAATGAATTATATCTAAGATAAAAATGACGGTCCCTGGTTCGCATTGTTAAGAGGCGCGGTGAGTTCTGTTATATTTAATGAAAATTTTGTACAGACTGCACCATGTACAGGCTGTAAAAGCATTGCGCAGGTTTTAAGGGAATATAAAAAGGCAGGGCACAACAGCCCTACCTTTTAAATAAGGATCATTTTAACAATCCCTTATAAGTTATTTTTTTGTTTATAAGCTTTTGCGTATTGATCAGCTGCATAGATCGCATCAACGATTTCTTCCACTGTAACGTCAAAGCCATTATGGATTGTTTCTTCATTAACATTAGCTGCTTCAGCAACTTTTACGATATCTTCCCGTTTTGCATCTTTTAATTTAATATCTTCGAGTGTCACTGGTAAATCCAGGCTAGTGTAGAAATCAATGTAATGTTCGATTTCTTCAAGGGAACGATTTTCTAATGTTAATTGAACGAGTGTGCCAAAGGCGACTTTCTCACCATGGGATAAGTGATGAATATCACCATCTAAAGCAGTAAAGCCATTATGGATAGCATGTGCCGCGGCTAAACCGCCACTTTCAAATCCTAATCCGCTCAGCAGGGTGTTTGCTTCAACAACTTGTTCAAGTGCTGGCGTTGCCGCATTTACTTTAGCTGATTCATAAGCTAAATGGCCATATTCAAATAAGACTTCTTCACATCTTTTCGCAATCGCTTCTGCAGCCAGTGTTGTTCTGCCACCAACCTGATTTGGCCCGCCATTGCGAATGACTGCCCGTGCTTCTATCCATGTGGCCATAGCGTCTGCTATCCCTGAAGCTAATAAACGGGGCGGAGCTGCTGCAATAATTTTTGTATCAAGTACAATTAAATCTGGATTGCGGTTATAGAAACGATAACCTTCGAAAGCTCCTTCTTTCGAATAAACCACAGATAGCGCGCTTGTTGGTGCATCAGCTGAGGCAGCGGTTGGAACAATAACTGTAGAAGCATTCAGTGTATCTGCAATCGCTTTGGATGTATCTAATGTTTTGCCTCCGCCAACGCCAATAATTATCGTTGCGCCTGCTTTTTTAGCTTCTTGAGAAATTCGTTCAAATTCTTCTTCTGAAGATTCGCCGTTAAATAAAATTTCTGTGGCGTCTATATTGTTTTTCTTTAAAGCATCGACTACTTGATGCCCGGCAATATCCCATACGACTTCATCTGCGATAACTGCTGCTTTACTGCCGATTTCTTTCACATATGATCCAATATTATTTATGGAGTTCTTGCCTTGTATATATTTTGCTGGACTCGTAAAAATGCGTTCTGACATCAAAATCATCTCCCTTGTCTGTAGTATAGTGCGTTTTTTCTTAAAAAGAGAAAAATGCCGATGTGCACCCCTGAAATCTGACTTCAGGGATGCAGCACAGGCATCTTTTTTAATTAACATTCCGTGTTAGTCTTGCAGGAATTTCAACGTTTCACGGTTGAATGCAGGCAGATCATCCGGTGTTCTGCTTGTTACAAAGTTGCCATCTTTAACAACTTCTTCATCTTTTACATTTGCGCCTGCATTTTTCAGATCATTTCTTACAGATACAAAGCTTGTCAGCGTTCTTCCGTTAAGCTCGCCTGTATCGGTAAGGAACTGTGGTCCATGGCAAATGGAGAATACAGGTTTATCGTTCTGGAAGAATGCTTTTGCAAACTCACTGTTTTTCGGATTGATCCGCAGCAAGTCCGGTGAGAAACCGCCAGGGACGAGCAATGCATCATAATCGGCTACATTGACATCGTCAATTCCTTTATCGGCTTGCATTTCATTGCCATTTTTACCAGTGATTGTTTTGTTCGCTTCGTCGCTGATAATATCAACCGTATGCCCAGCTTCTTTATATGCATTCACAGGGCTGGTCAATTCAATTTCTTCTACCATGTCTGTTACAAGAACAGCAATGTGTTTACTCATATTATCACCCTTTCATCGTTCATATTTTATAGTATAATAATAAAACGTTTCAACTTACAAAAAATACGCTTACAGGAAGGGGGAACCAGACTATAATATGCTGCATTCATGTAGAAGTTTACATGTGAAAAGTCCTCAAAATTGTATTGACGTGAGTAATCGTGCGCTAAAGCTAGTTTTATTGCAAATATGAGTGCTCTATTTTATTAAAAATTAGATACTAAATACTTACTATTGAGAAATAAATAGATCAGTAAGGAGGTAAGGCAAGCTATTGGCTTGTTAGGATAAAATCCTAACACCTTTGGTGTCATTTACTCGCTTTTGAATAAAATACTCTATACTAAAGGGTTATGTTCCTAAACATAAAAGCGTACTGCTATAAGAAGATACATGCTTAAAGTTAAATAATACGGACTTGTTTGAATTTGATAACAATACGATTGAAAAAATTGAATATACACCAACGCTGATTCATTATGAAAATGGAGAAGAAGAAACCCGTCTTGTTGGTCAACAGTCAGAAGATGACATTCGTGACTTCTTCAAACAGAACATTCCGGAAGCCGGTTAAAATGTTGAATTTCTGCAAAACAATAATTGTTGCTCTTCAAATATGTAACCAGAATTTATATGATTCATTCTGTTATTTTATTTAGTTTAAAAGACTGTCATAAAGAACACTGCCAGTCGTTTGATGTAATGTTTTGTTAGAAGCTTACATGCGAAAAGCCTGTTGTGATAGGATTAAAATAACCAAGATTCACTCAACAAACAGGCCAGATAAAGAAGGGGAAGAAGAATAAATTGTTTAATATAAAAGTTAATGAAAATATATCACTAAAATTACTTGAAAAAAAAGATACTAACGAATTATTTGCTTTGGTTAATGAGTCAAGAAATTACCTAAGAGAATGGCTTCCATGGGTTGATAACATGAAGCAAGAAACGGACTATGAACCAATGATCGAAATGTGGTTAAAACAATTTGCTTCCAATGATGGTTTTCAAGCAGGTATTTTATATAAGGGAAAAATGGTGGGTATGGTTGGCTTTCATGGAATAGATTGGTCAAATAGTAAAACAAGTATTGGTTACTGGTTATCTGAAGGTTATCAAGGTAATGGAATTATGACAGAAACAGTAAGAGCATTGGTAAACATAGCTTTTACAGAATATAAATTGAATCGTATTGAGATACGATGCGGTGTTAAAAATCGAAAAAGTAAAGGTGTGCCTGAAAGACTTGGCTTTAAACAAGAAGGCATAATTAGAGATGCTGAATATTTATATGACCATTTTCATGACTGTATTCTATACAGTATTCTTTCTAGGGAATGGGTCTAAATGGCTTAACCATTCAACTATCGGGTGTGATTGTTGAATGGTTAGTTACTTAAAATAAGAGAAGAATACAATTAATTTTATCCTACTCTTTTATAATTTCTCTTTGATCATGTAATGTTTTAGTAAAACCTTACATGTCAAATCCCCATTTGCCAGGCTTTTCTTTTAGACCTTTTAGGACATGTATGGTAACCTTAAATGGTTAAGGAAACCATACGCCAAAAAGAGGGATTTTCATGGGCGATCAAGTCGTCGAAAACGTCGAGCCCTTACGTTCGACAGCCGAGATTCAAAACATGCGTGAAGCGCTCAACCAGACCACGCATCCGAAACGCAATAATTTATTATTCAGTATGGGGATTAATACCGGTCTGCGGGTCGGTGACCTATTACGGCTGCGCATCGAAGATGTGAAAGGCCGAAGTAGCGTGAAAATCCAGGAGGGCAAGACCAGCAAATCACGTCTCGTGCATTTAGATGCGGTCATGGCCGATATTGCCGAATACTTGGAAGGTCAGCCCGAGACAGGCTTTCTGTTTGCCAGCCAGCGTACAGGCCAGCCATTATCCACGACGCAGGCTTATCGTCTCTTGAAATCTGCCGGTAAGAAGTGCGGTTACGATTACGTTGGAACCCATACCATGCGGAAGACCTTCGGGTACCATTACTTTCAGCAGACGCACGATATTGTGACCCTGATGGTCATCTTTAATCACTCGTCGCAGAACATCACAAAGCGTTATATTGGGATTGAGGAAGACGACATTAAAAATAGCTTAAAAGATTTTCGATTATAAGGGCGTTACATATAAAATATGACAGGCGTGTCCAAAAGCATGCAGGAAAACAGGGAATCTTTAGAGGGGTATCAAATGGCCAATATTAAGGATATTGCAAAGCTTGCCGGCGTATCGGTCACAACCGTTTCAAGAGTTTTAAATCATCATCCCTATGTGAGTGATGATAAAAGACATAAGGTAGAACAAGTTATTGAGGACTTAGAATTCCACCAAAATTTAAATGCCATCCACCTAGTTAAGGGAAAAACGTATACAGTTGGCGCTATCATGCCATATATTGATCACCCTTATTTTCAGGCGATGGTAGGCGGCATTATGAAACGTGCGTTCATGTATAACTATTCCGTTCTATGCTGCCCGACAAGTTACGATCAGGCGGAAGAATTAAAATACCTCGATATGTTAAAGGGAAGAGAATTAGATGGATTAATCATATGCTCTCGTTCTAATGATTGGGATACCATCATGCCCTATACAGAATACGGGCCCATTATTTCCTGCGAACGATTTGAAAAGCTGCCTTGCGCTTACACAGATCATTACGAAGCATTTCTCACGGGCATCAATTATCTTATTGAAGAAGGTCATCGAAAAATTGGCTACTGTACTGGAAGGAAATATAGCTTAAGCAGCAAAATGCGCTATGCTGCGTTCAAGACAGCCCTCACCCAAATTAATCAGCCAATAGAAGTCGATTGGATATTCACAGATTGC
>NZ_AP043933.1:0-27457 GCF_055381965.1 Lentibacillus kimchii
CTCATATATTAATTAATTTGAAAGGAATATCATTATTATGCCTTGCGCACCTTATAAAGACGCCAATTATTATGTAAACATGTATTTTCAACTATGTGTGAGCAATAACGGAACACAAGTTGATGTGAGTATTGAACCTACGGAATATAGCGGATTATCTGATGGAAGTAGAAGTAACTGGCGTATGCAGTTACAACGTAAACAGAGCACTGGCATTTATGAAACAATCGGAACACGGGAAGGCTATGTCAGTGTAACAAGTCCTAGTTATCGTACATTCACAAATGTTAAATCAGGATCCGATGATATGAGAATTTACCTTCTTTATTATGAAGATGATATTGATAATATCGTGGAATTCTATAGACCGTAATCGGCATAGACAGACTATGTGGTATACATTGATATCCCACATAGTCTGTCTATGCCCAACGCCCTGAAAAGGTATAATTAAGAGTATTTAAAAAATAATCCATGTCAAAATGGTTTCGTCTCTTTTGCAATGCCCCAAAATGAATTATGTTGTTTTTTTGAAACATAATTCATTTTGGGGCACCTTTCAAAAAGTACACTTTTTGAAAAAGTTCAAGCTACTTAACCTCACCGTTTGAAGAAAAACGGACAAAAACACCCAAGATGTTTTCAAGTCTTTTACATTAATTGTTATATTAATCATTTATTGATTGCATCTTAAAATTTTGGTTTTAAAAGCTATTAAAATAACGATCAGACCACTGCTTATACCTTATGAGCGTTCCGATGATGAAGCCTGACTTTGACTGGTACCTTCAGGTGCCCTCTCAATGATATTCATCACCTGTTTATAGTGTTTCTTGTTGTTTGACGTTTCCTCCCGGAAGACATCCATAACCAAAACGGGTTTGGGGCCTTTAGCTGTGGCAACCTGAACAATATCCCCTTTCTGGATCGGTGTTTCTTCATCCCGCCGAAAACGCTTATGAATATGCCAATAAAATAGTTTGTCTGTATTTAAGATTAAAGCCCCGTTTTCACTTCCCATAATGTGATAACCTGCGATAACATTACGCTCGTCCATGTCGATTCCATCCCCTTCTATTAGATTGGTTGCCAGTTTCATGCCTGAATACAAGCAGTGCGTGCCGCATAAGTATCAAAAGTCATCACTTGGCCCGTTTAGTTCCTCAAATGACGGGTGCGCTCACGGACTGACAGCATGACCTTCCATCAAAGCGTAGCCACCCATTGGCACTCTGAGCAACTAGTAAGGCTGGTGGTGACACTTGCTTGCTTTATCCGGGTGGCGATTAATGAACCAACCATCCGAAAGCGCACAGATCCTGCTCAAATCGTTTTAAATGCTAAATGACCATTTACCCTGTCAGTTTAAAATGAAAGCACACAGACAGTCTGTGAAACTATAAATGGTAAATTAGCTTAGGATTATCATCAAACTTCCGGGTCCAGGCCATCATTTAGCCAGTCATAATACATACTCGTATCACGCTGCGCTTGTTGCTGCTGAGCCATCTGGTTCTCATGTTCGACATCCAGGGCCGTTTTGGAACGTTTCTTCAGACCATTTACGAAGAAACGTCCAAAATATGTATAGGATTCGCCCTTGCTGATCTGGTCTTTCATATAATCCAGCTGGTTGCGGGCATCTATTAATCTATAATCTAGCATGTGCTGATCGAGCATTTCCGTCAAAATGTCCTGAACAATATAGGGGTCTAGCATCTCGCTTTTCAGATGTTCGAATAACGATTTAAGATGCGGATTGGTGTCAGTCAGTTGGGTGAGTTCTTCACGAATGCTTACGCGCGTTTTTTTATTCTCATCATCATCACTATCACTAAATTCAGTTTCGTTAAGGTCAGTATCATTCTCGTTCATTTTTTGAACTTCTTGAAGTTCATTTTCTGAACTTCTGGGAGTTCGATTTTTGAACTTCCGGGAGTTCAGATTTTGAACCTCCTTGTCACGACTGGATTCAGAGGTCTTTTCTTGTTCATTTATGTAGTAAACATCATCCTTAGTAACTTCTGGTTTATTTAAATAAAGCAGATTAGTTTTATTTAAGCCACGCTGTATTTGTTCTAATAATCCTGCATCGACTAATTCATTTTTAACTTTTACAACCGTTGTTTTGCCTAAATTTATTAGTTCACCTAGTCTTTTATTGGAGAAAATAAAGTAGTAATCGCCAACATCATCAATCCAGCCATTCTTTCTTGATAGCTCTAGCCTATCTTGGAGAATGGCCCAGGCCATTTTGGCATCATTTGATAGGTTGCTGTATGTATCGTTGGTGAAAAACACTTTAGGCAGACGATAGAATTTGTCTCTATATTCATCATAAATATTAAATCTATTAGACATTAAAAAAACCTCCCATATCCCTGTCACAGCTCGTCCGAACTTAACAGAGAAATCGAAGGCTTCAATCTTTACAAGATATGTCTTCTCGTGTACAATAAGAATACAATTAAACATATTGAAGCTTATCGGATTTCCCTGTCTTACAAAAATTGTCTTGCCGGACTTTCTGTGACAGGGATTTTTGATTTGTTAACTTAAATACTATCATCAGGCGGAAATTTTGACAACATTTGCTAAACACTTGATAGAGGAAACGGCAGCTCATAGAGTTGCTGTTTTTTTATGGCGGAGCAAGATTATCTATCATGAATATCATCACAATGATTACTAGACTAACTTATCCAGCAGTTCCAGAATACTAAAATAATCAAAAATACGCCCTATTAGTTGGATTGCAAGTGGTATCGATCCTGAAAACATAAAAAGCAAATTGATAAGCATTTGTATACTTATATGGGAGTATCCTTATTTTTGTAAATTAACAAGGGGGGGACCGTTTTCCTTAAAAAAATGGGAGCATATTCACGGTTAAATTATTTAGCTATGATGAATCTTGAAGATTCTCTTTCGTTTCTTAAGAAACATCATGACCAGAAGGGAGTGGCCTATCTACACGCAATGGTTTTAAAACGAAAACTGCATTTAAAAGGTTTCCTGCAGGGGGGTAATATATATTTACGTTTTATCGCTATATCGCTAGAATGAATTGAGAAGGCGGTGAGCGTATGAAGGTGTATAGCCCGGCAGATATGGCAGTAATGCTACAGTTAAAGCCGGCAACATTGCGCAAATATAGCGCATTATTAGAGCAGTATGGTTATAAGATTGGGCGCAATAGTCAAGGGCATCGCTATTACCGTGATGAGGATATAATAACGCTACGTAATATAATATCGGGTAATAATAGCGGTGTATCGCTGGAACAATCCGTACAAAACGTGGTTTCTATGGATCAGGATAGCAGCATGACGAATGATATAAATAGCGACGAATCATTGAATGATAGCGACATAGAGGAACTGAAAAGTATGGTTCAAGAGCAAAGCGACATGATAAGTAAACAGAATGAATTGATTAGTCAGCTATCCGATAGGCTGGACAAGCAGTCAGAACAGTTAAGCCAGCAGCAGGAATACATAAATACACGGTTAGAAGAACGTGACCAGGCTTTGCTTCAGTCCATGGAGGATAAGTTGGAAACTAAAAAACAGATTGCCGCAGCTGAGGAATCCCAAGAGGAAAAACCAAAAAGAGGATTCTTTTCTCGTTTATTCAAAAAAGATGATGACTGATCACATCTGGTGCAAAAAGTCACTAATAATGATAAGAAGGGGGGACTCTAATTGACGGCTAGAACAATAACAAGCGATGATGTCATTTTCTTCATGGATATGGTGAATTCCCCTAGAAGTCCTAATCATATCCCTGGCTTTCACCAACCTAAACCGTATTATAAAATATTGGATGATCCAGAATCCGAGGAATTTAGGCGTTTTATTAAAGTTTATAATGCTGAAAAGCACGTTCTAAAAGAAAGAGAACAAAAGATTTTGGCTGATTTATACGGGGTAACTCATCCGAAAGTTAATTTAAAAGAAGCCAGTGCCATATATAACGTCACACCAGAACGTATCAGACAAATACGCCAAAAAGCTGAACGAAAAATCACAACTTCATTGCTGAAACGATTTAAACAGGAATTGCATGACGATATGCCCGCTGTTTTTCGATTATAGAGATGCTTACCATTAGCGTCGTTAAAACGTACATATATATAAATGAGCAAAAGTATATACAAAAGTGTATACTTTTGCTATACTTTATATGAGGTGATGATGATGGCTAATAAAGAAGCCAAGGTATTCAAGCATGGGAACAGTCAAGCCATTACGTTAAATCAAGAAGCGCTATACAAGGCTGGTTTTGCAGTTGGGGATATTTTAGATTATCATATCGAAGATGGGAAATTGGTTTTCGAGAAAAAGGAAGCGGAGTCCTTTAAGGAGCAAATACAAAACTTTTATAGATATGGTGGTTCTTACACTGAATCCGAAATTTTTGATGATGAACCCAGGGGAAGAGAATTATGGTAAATCAATTCGATATTGTCATCGTTAATTTAGACCCAACTAAGGGCCGGGAAAAAGGTAAAAATAGACCATGCGTCATTATTAGCAATAACCTGGTGAATGCCAATAGCTCATTTGTTTGGGCACTGCCTATTACCTCCAGAGAATCAAAGTATGTAACCGATATTCCATTAAAAACGAAATATCATCATGTGCAGGGAATCATCGATAGTGTTCAAATAAGAGCTTTAGATATTAACGCCAGAGGCTATAAAGTAGTCGATCAACTACAGCCAGGTATACAATCTCTTATTATGGAATCGATAGAGGCACATACAGAGATCATAAAAAGTTAAGCTTATTTTATCTGATGCTGCATCGTCGAAAAAAAGCAACCAATATGAGCTATTTAGTATCAAGGAGTTGATAACTTTATCAGCTCTTTTTTAATAACTTAAGGAGCTGGCCCGATCGCCTTAAGGCTAAACCGTTATTTTAATACAACATTTGTTGTATTAAAAATGTAATAAAAGGGTTAGTTTCATACATTTTATAGACCGGAACAACAGGGTTATGTTACTTTCTCTTGCCGCAAATGTTCCAGTACCGCAAATAAGATCTGTTCCTCTTTAGCTTCATAGGCTGTATCCAGCTTTATACGATGACCATCGAACAAAGCAGCCTCCAAAAGATAGGGAATGCGCGGTGTGGCATAGCCTCGTTTGTTCTGCTGTAAATAGCCCCAGGCATAGGTTTCAAATGCTTTGGAAAAGCCCATATGTTCCACACATGCACGTACTGAAGATTTCTTAACTTCCAAAGCATCCTCAAATAGGTTTTTCCGGACGAGCTCCCACCACATTTCCGCACGAATGGCATCCCGAGTATCCTCTTTTGCATTATTTGTTGTATTAGATGGATCAAGTGTTATATTCTCCGGCATACGGGCACGGATGAAGTCCAGCAGATTCTCTTCCTGAATCAGCCATCCTTCTTTGCGGGATTCAGGTGGAATCCCTTTAATATAGCCCTGACGCAGCCATCGGCGCACACTTTCTTCATGACTCGTTATTTTATAGGTTTGCAGCAGTTTCAAAGCATCCCGCACGTTATAGAGCGCCATCAATTATCTATCCTTTGCAATAATGGTTGTATTAAATAAGGTGTACACGAGATCCTTACTTTAATGCAACAAATATTGCATTATATGAGTCATCAATGTACACAAGACACCAAAAACCATGCTGATTTTATTGCCAGTACCGTTTCAGGTGTTTATAAAAATTTTCATGTGTGCCTGCAAGCAGAAACGTGATGGTTTGACCGTCAACCGTATAAGCTACCTTGTGTTCAGTCCCCTGATAGGAAAAGTCATAAACAAAGATCCCTGCAATATCGCCCTTTTTGAGATTACCAGCTGTATATGGATTAGCTTTAATATCCTCAAAGGCGTTTTGATACAGCGATCGCAATTGCTTGTTTTGAAGCTTTTTTATATATTTTTTCGCAGGTGTTTTAATGACAAGGTGGTACATACTTTTAATCCTCCGCGTCATCTGTAAAAAGACGATCGATGGTCATGCTTTCTTCACTGTCTGTATCGGCAATAAGACGATCCAGAGCCGGCTGCATCTTCTGTTTGCGCTCTTTCAGTTTGTCTACCAACTCGTCCTTAGGATAACCTTCTGCAATTAAATCGTGAAGGATTTCTTCGGTGAAATCCTCATAGTTATCATAATCGGCTGGCTTGATGACAAGATTATCATTGATCTTTTCCATAATGATTTCGTTTTTGATATTGAGATCGTCGTAAAACTCTTTGGGAATGCTGATTTGGCGTTTAGATGATACGGTAACACGCTTTTTTTGATGATCCATATGGGTCACACTCCTGTTTTCCTTGCTTGCCTCTGTCGCCATAGTATGCCTCCTGTTTTGGTTTTGTTATACATTTTCCTTGTGTTATTACTTTCTTTAATTCTTACTATAACATATATAACGACTATGAGCCTAATCGGGGGCAATTCCAAACTTGTCCGTTTTTTGATGTAATGTTTGTGAAATCCAAATATATACGAAAAAAGACAGGGCGTTTATGCTCTGTCTTTTAAGACAAATATGTACTAACACGATCTATACAGTCTTCTATAACTTCATCTGGCATATGACCTACAGCTTTTAATCGTCTAGAACGTGCATCTAAGTTTTTTAATTGATGAGTCAAGATGACACCTGATAAATAGAAGGTTTTATCTTTCCCTTGAATGGCCACTTCAGCTTCAGGAATATCTACTTCGTAACCAAATCCTCGCTTGGTATTAGTTATAGGACATAATGAGACGAATCCCGTATTAGCATTAAAAAGATTCGGGGAAAGAACAACCGCATACCTGTTACCGGTTATTTCTTTCCCCGATTGAGGATCAAAATTGATTAAAACAATGTCCCCTCTATCGACTTTCTCAAATGCTTGTTTCTTTGTTTGTTCATCAAATGACATATTAAATAAGTTCCCTTCCAACCGGTCCGCCAAAGTCAATTTCTTCATGGCTGCTCTCCGGTGTACACTTAGCTACAAGTTCTTCTAATGTCGGCTTATCTTCCACAGGATTTAAAACGACTTTTTCGCCATCATCAGATACTTGAACTTTAGTTCCAGGAGCGATACCATACTTCTTTGCTAGATGCTGAGGAATCCGAACGCCGGTGCTTCCTCCCCATTTTTGGGCGGTTGTCGTCATATGAAATCCTCCCATACCATTTTCATTCATTATATCATCTCCATATAACATTGTATATATTTTATATATATTATGTCTGATATATTGAAAGATGATACACAAAATCGTGGTTTAAGGCTTTCCCTCAGTCTCATGTTGGAATAACAACATACATGTGGAGGCACACGCGTTTTTAAGAAGATTCTCTCTGCTAATCTAATCGCGCAGCAAACTCCCAGAATCCCGGTGTCCTTTCCAAAAGGTCATCATGGGTGCACTTAATGATTTTAAGGTTTAATTCCTGTTCTAAGTCCTCCCGGTCCTGAGGTTTGGCATAATAAAGTGACTTTTGGACTTTAGGCTGTAATTGCTTGAGGGCTGTTTCAGTTGTCATCATAACGATCAGGCTCCTTTTTAAGTTGGCTTTTTAAATGTTGCAATGCCTTGTGATGAAGCATGGATACATTTTGCGGTGAATCCCCGAACTGATCAGCAATTTCCTTATTCGACAGTTGGCGAACATACTTGTATGTTAAGATTTGTTGCTGTTTGGGCGTCAGGCTTTGAATGGCTTGATATAAGGGTGGATCTTTAACATAGTCGTCCATTGTTTCGCAAGCTATTATGCCAGTCATGTCAGATGACGGCTGATAAAGCATGTCCTTGTGCGTAGCACCTTCCCCATATTCCTCCGCCCTTAGGGGCTGATCCAGTGTCAGCATTTCACGACTAGCATGCTTCTGGGCGACCTTATCAAAATCAATCGCCTGCGAATGAACGGCTTTAGCTAAATATGATATCGCTCTCACATTGCTGTAAAAGGCTTGAAACGCCTCATCTACCAGCCGCATATTTTGTCTTGTTGGAAAACAAATGGCTTGTCTCACAAGTTCCCGGTGCTTTTCGTTCCGCAGAAAGGACTGAACGACTGGCTGCTGAAAAAACCTGGGATGCCTTTGCTGGAATGTCTCAAGGCTTTCATGACATTGATTTTTGCTCCTCTCCATACGTATCACCTCACTTATTAAAGGGACATGAAATATCCAAAAATCAACCACTTTGTTAAATTTATAGGAACACATGTTCCGTTCATTCCAGCTTATCATGATTTTTTCAGTAAAAATAGACAAATTTAGAAAATAGGTTGATAAATACGGTACTTGTATCCCTTTTAGATATACGAGCATCAAAATTCTCTAGCGAAAGAAGGGATTATGTTGAGTCAGGACTTGTCTGTTTGGGTGACGCTGCTGCGGGATGTTGGTTTTCCTATCGTGCTCGTTGCCTACTTCTTACTGCATTTTGAGAAAAAGCTTAGCAAACTGATCAACACCATCGAAGAACTGAAACGAATGCTCCAGCAAAATGAAGATTAGGGAGGAATGAAACATGAAGCCATCATACAGTGAACGGGCCATTCAACGGTATTACCGGGTGTTAACGACTTACGTTCATATGGCCAGCCAAATTGAATGCTGCGCCAGTGAGGATAAAGCCTTTTATCAGGATGTTTGTGTTTTATTGGCGAGGAAACTCAAAGCTATGCAGGCTGAGCTGACGGATCAGGGATTCGTTCTCTGTCAGGGAAAAGGGCAATCCTTCCCTTGTGAAAAAGAAAAAATGTCTTGAATGGTTGATAATTGGCTTTCTCATTCCCCTTTAGGAAGAGAAGGGAGACGATTTCATACAATCACTGGATTTCAGATCTAACAAGAATCCTTATGGAACTCCGGACCAGATTGGCAGAAAAAATTTAGTTTTTCATAAAAAAGTTTTAAAAGTGGTTGTTTTTGAAGAAAGTCATGCCCCTTTATACAGTACAAGGCATTTGGTGGCATAGCCAAACGGTTAAGGCCAAGGTCTGCAAAACCTTGATTCTCGGTTCAATTCCGAGTGCCACCTCCATTGATTGCAATCAAATATTAAACTATAAGGAGATGAGGAGATCATGTCTTTTACAGCAGAAGATTTAGCTGTTGCTTTAAGGGAATCTATGTTAGAGGTTTCTGAAGATGAAATTAAACAAGCGACACAGGAGTCCAAATTGTTGATTGAAGATGGAAGTGTCGAACCTAAGGGAGATATCAAATTTGACTCTGTTACAATATCTAAATTAAATATTTCAGGTAAAATAAAGTTCGTTGCTAACTTCCCAATTAATAATTCGAAAGAAAATGCCCATGGAAAGTATGTTATCCAGTTTGATAGAAATCTGAATCAAGAGGCAACAAGAGAAATTCACATTTATTTACAATCTAATAATAATGTTCGCTATATTTACTACGAAAATGGGGCTTTAGTTAAGGATGACTTAGTGACCCAAGATGGTATTGAGGTTCAAGGGTTTTCATGTATTCTTGATTGTCTAAAAGAGCACAAAGTAGCTAATTGGATCTATGCTGCGGTTGCAGCAGCGTGCGCTCCAGCATGTGCAACAGTTGTAGGCTGTGCCCCTTGTTTAACATTTGCAGCAAGTGGACAGGCTAGCGTAATGATTAGTTGCGTTAACAAGTGCTTCTAATAGGAAATACTCCCTTTTCTTAAAATAGAAGGGGGAGTATTTTTCATTTCTCTGCCTTAGTAATTTATCACTTTCTTTTTATAAAATAAGGACCTATGAAGAAAGCAATAAACAACGTGCATAAAAGATATAAAATTAAAAATAACGGTTCGATAGCTACCCCCTGTTTTACTACATATTTGCCCATGAGTAAGTAAATGATAAGCAGTGTATAAGATAGGCTGAATATAAAGATCATGAATTGCTTAATATTATTATTAACTCTTTCGTCAGTTTCAATTTCTTCTGTACCTTCTTTCTCCCTATAATATTCAGATATATACACGCCTAGTATGATCCCTACTAAGGGACCCCATTGTATTTCCTTTAAAATAATACTTAAAATAGTAGCGGCAATAACACCACTAATTAGCATCCATATAACTCTTTTTGGCATTTAAACACCTCCGTCAGATGAATCATCTATCCAAAAAAGTTCGTCCAGGGAAGTCCTTAAATATTCACTTATAAGCAAACAGACACGGATAGTTGGGTTATATTTTTGTGTTTCAATTAAATTCATTGTTTGACGGGTTACTCCCACTAATTTCGCTAATTTTCCTTGTGTTAAATCCTCTCTTTTTTCAATACGAGTAATCTTAACTCTGTTTTTTATAAAGGTTTGCTTCAAATGAATCACCCCTTAGAATTCAATTTAATTGTAACTTATATTTTTATTTTGTCAATTATATGTTACCTAAAATGTATAATTAACCTACATTTGAGTTTGTAGTTGTTAAACATTATTTTTACTAAAGGGAAAAATAAAGATATAAGTAGAGCGGTTATCACATGTAATGTTTTGCTAAAACCTTACATGTCAAATCCCCATTTGCCAGGCTTTTCTTTTAGACCTTTTAGGACATGTATGGTAACCTTAACTAGTTAAGGTTACCATACACTAAAAAAGAGGGATTTTCATGGGCGATCAGGTCGTGGAAAACGTCGAGCCACTACGTTCGACAGCCGAGATTCAAAACATGCGTGAAGCACTCAACCAGACGACGTATCCGAAACGCAATAACTTATTATTTAGTTTAGGCATTAATACAGGTCTAAGGATTGGCGATTTATTACAGCTGCGGATTGAAGATGTGAAGGGCCGAAGCAGTGTTAAGATCCAGGAAGGTAAGACAAGCAAATCACGGCTTGTCCATTTAGATGCGGTCATGGCTGATATTGCCGAGTATCTGGGGGATCAACCAAATGAAGGTTATCTGTTTGCCAGTCAGCGTACAGGAAAACCGATGTCGACCGTTCAGGCTTATCGCATCTTAAAAGCTGCTGGGGAAAAGTGCGGTTATGATTACGTGGGCACCCACACCATGCGAAAAACCTTCGGATATCACTATTTCCAGCAAACGAAGGATATTGTAACTCTTATGGTGATCTTCAATCACTCCTCGCAGAACATCACCAAGCGTTATATTGGCATTGAGGAGGATGACATCAAAAACAGCTTGAAAGATTTTCGATTATAATAAGCCATCAAGTGTGACTGAAAACAACTATTTTTCGTATCTTCATACGTATCTTGATGTTTATCATAAACCTCGTAGGTGTTGATTTTGGACTGATTATGTACAGTCCAATTTTCCCTGTTTCCTATTCGGATTTATTAGGATCTTTCCATCTATAATTCACGTCCATCTGATGCTTTCCGTCTAAAGGCCTTCGTTCGGTCTCTTTTCGAAAAGTCCTGATCATTATCTCTTTCCTGTGACAGAGACTCCAAGACATCAAATAAACCATCTGATATATCTTTGGATTTGGCAGCTTCCTTATGATTAAGCTGTTCTCGTTCTTCGTTTTGTTCATCCTGACCTCGACCTTGTTGTTTAAGGTACTGAGATTCTTGCTCATATTTCTGCTGCAATTCTTCAGCAAAGGATTTGAAATGAAAATTAGCTTTTTCAGATGCTTCTAATTGATCATAGGCTTCCAAAGCAGCTACCTTAACCTGCATATCAGCACGATTCATTTCAGGATCATCAGTTAAATGCTCAATTTGATTATCTATGATAGGGGCTATCTCTTCTAAATAAGCCTCATAATCCTGTTTTAATGCTTGATAGGCCTTAAGTTTAATCTGTGTATCTTTATAATCTTCAGGAGACATATCTTTCGTTTGTTTATTCTCTAATTTCGTAATGGTCCGGCTATATATTTCAAGAGACGTTGCCATATCTTTAGCTTGCTTCCAAACCGGCGTATAGTGCTGATGATAGGCCTGCTCTTTGTCCTGGAACTGAAATTCAGTTTTGATCTTATCTTCAGGTAACAGGATGTTATGATCTTTGATTAATTGCATCGCAAAATACTTTTCATCATAACGATAGTCATCAAGTGATGCTTCATCATATATGGCGGCAAACTCCCGATCTAATAACTCTTTTTGATAATCCAAACCGGTCACCGTTGCCTGACGTAATTCTTCAAATTTATCTTTTTCTTCTTCTAACTTTTGTTCCTCTTGTTTGGTATTTTGGAGTTCTTGTTTCATGTCTTTTTTGAAATGATTAGAAGAAAAACCGTAACTTTCAACGGCTTCTGGATGCTTTTTATGTTTCGCCATTAAATCAGCATAGAGATTCTTTTTAGCTTTGATTAATGTTTCGTTTCGTTCAAGTTTCAGCTTCCATTTATTATGATTATCATGAAATTCTTGATGAAGCTGTTTCGCTATTTGAAAATCAACATAACCCTTAGCACGTTGAACTAATAAATTCGTTGCTTGTATCTTATTTTCATCGTGATGGGATTTCTGGCGCAGCTCTTTTAATTGTTTATCTAAATCTGCTTTTTGCTTATAATCTTCAAGACGAATAACGTCTTGATGTTGGTCATTATAGCGTTTAATTTCTTCGTTTCTTTGAGCATAATAAGTAACGGGCTGATACCTTTCACCGTTCTGTTCAGATTCCTGTTTCTTACGTTTTTCTAATTGATATTCGTTTCTTGTCAAACGTATCTGGGGTTTTTTACTGAGACCTTGTTCTTCATAAGATTTAGCACTGTATGTTTGTTCTAAATCGTATTTCCTGGCCTTCTCATTTAATTTTTCCGCCCAATTTTCTCGCCATTGAAGCAGCTTCTTTTTACTATCCCAGTCATTCAATTTGATGGACTTGGTTTGTTTCCAACCCTTTTCGTTATACATCTGATTACCATGTTCATCTAGCTTAGGTACTCGTTTAGATTTTCGTTCTTCCCACTCACCATTTTCTTTCAATGCTCGAGCCGTTAATAGCATATGAACATGAGGATTATTAACATCATCACGATGGATGGAAACATCAGCAACCATGCCATCATCTGTGAAATTTTCTCTAACATAGTCCTCGGTTGCTTCACGTTGTTGTTCTTCGGTCATGTTATTGGGTAAAGACATAACAATATTTCTAGCTATTTGAGCATTTTCTTGCGTTTCAAAACGTTCAACCTCGTTCCATAATTTCTCACGTTCAAGCGTCCAATCGGGAGCATGATTTGGTTTCATAATAAAAGATTCAGGTTCAACAAAACGATCTTTATAATTTTTTGTTTCGCCATCTCGCATCGAATATAATTGTTCGCCTGAACGATACGAAGCCATAGCGACAGCTGATTGATTTGACTTATTTACAGTTTGGCAATCGAACATATAATAACCGCTAGACAAATCAATCACCTGCCTTAAAATTAGTGTTTAAATAAATAAAGTCGTTCCATCGACTTTACCATTATCCAAAGCCCCCGCAGGAAACCCATCGTCAATACGCAGTGATTTATGAAGCGAAGCGTTATAAATCACTGCGTATAGATGGGCACTCTCATCTGATCGTGATTATTATTGTACCGCAAATTGGTGAAAATCTCTAGGGGATAGTCTCCTAAGATATGCGACTGATCATTTTGATCATATATCTTTACATGGTGAAGTCGTGGCATTTAATGAGAGCTTCTCAAATGGCCAGAACACCCACTTAATCGAGTAGGATCAATTGGAAGCTGGATCAATTACCGTTGCATCATGCGCCCGTATATTCCGAGCAGGAATGAAAACATCATATCACCCCCCTATTATCCAACGGCCGCATAATTTTTTTGGAGATATATTCATATTCAGCAAGCTTTGTTATAATTTTCAAGCAATATATAAAGTATTGGGAGGGATAGTATGAAAAAAGTAATAATGTCTGTTGGTGTTATATCGGTGGCCACCATAGCTTTATTTATTTTCTCGACAGATCAGACAAACAGCAAGGTTCAAACGGACAATAATACAGAAACAAACGATGATTCGTACATGAGTGATCCTGTCCATTTAACTTCACTTGTGGCTGATGGCGAAAATGATCCAGAGAGATATCCATCAAATCATTATTTGTATGAAGCACATCAAAGTATCGCAAAGGCGATGTTGAAACAATCATTTGAAACTGACAAACCCTATAATCCTGATATGGTTGAAAGATTAGTCAAAAAGACCGAAGAAGAATTACAAAAAATCGATTATGATAAAGACGATGATAAAAAAGAAAAATTAGAAAAGGCTATTGAACTAACCCACAAAGATATTGAACAAGGTTATCCGAAAGAGAATGATGACAAGGTTTATATAGAAAAAATACATCATATCGCTCATGGCCTGCTGGAACATTTCAACAGTAAAGCTAACGACATAAACGTAAACAAATGGGGCGATCCTGTTGCTGATGAAACCTAAGCATGATATATGCTTAGGTTTTTAATGGCTTTTAAACATTAAAGGGGGCGGTTGGTATGGTGTAAAACAGAGTTAAATCATTCTTCTCATATATATGAATCAATTTCATAATTGCTCTTATTAAAAACGCAAAGACCTGCAGAATTTCTAATGTGTATTTTTTTAAAATTCCTCTAAGCAGCCTGCTGCTGCTTTAACGCGGCATCAATGCGGTCTGCGGCTAATTTCGATGCATTATACATCAACGTAACGATATCAAAATGGATCTGAGCGCGTTTCCCTGAACGATGGCGAACATTGTTGAGCTGAAAGAATTCCTTTAAATAGGCATTGACACGTTCAACGGCTGATCGGCGCTTGTAGATGGTGTTCCAAGCTTTAGAGCCCCGTGCCGGGGCTGTGTATCGCCTGAGGTCTTTAGTGATTTTCATCTTGAATACTTTCTGGCATATGTCTTCATGGGCTAAAGGGCAGTCTTTGCATTCCTTTGGGTTTGTGTACTTCAGGGTTTCATGTTTGGCATCGTAACTTTCATAACGGTACGAATGTTCACGGAAACATGTTGGGGCAAAATATTTATCAAACCCTATGGGTTCCGATTCATTGCGTTTATTATAGGCAATGATAGATTGCTGGCCCATTCGATAGACCTGCGTGTAAATCGGTTCAAAATCATAACCCGCATCCATCGTCTGATAACGCAAGTTTGAAAGAGGCAAGCGTTCATTCATCCCCTTCAATAAAGGAATTGCGGCTTTTCCATCATTTAGATTTCCTGATGAGAAAAGGGCCTGTAAAATGTATTGACTTGATGTGCCGACAGCCAGATGTCCTTTATAGCCAAACCAGAATGTATTTTTGCCTTCGCTGTTTTTCTTGATCCCCCATTGGGGATCCCGGGGAACACCGTCTCGAAGTTCTGTTAAAGATGCATCCAGTTGAGCTTCGATTTTCCTGTCATAAAGAGGCAGATTCGCTTCTTTCTCAGCTTGTTCCTGGAGCCATTGGTCACGCTCTTCCCTGGATTTACGGCCGCGTTTTTTCGGTTCCGGCTTTGCCTTTTCTTCTTTAGGCGGGGCCTGATCACGTGCTTCGAAATGAGTCGCATCGATGGCGACTGTATCATCAGCGATAAAGCCTTCGGCAATGGCTTGAAGAACAACTTTTTCCTGGGCCTTTTCCAATGCATCTGACTCGCTCAGCTTGGTTAAAAGGCGGGAATAGGAAGCTTCCGAAGGAATCTTGTCTGAAACCAGAAATCCACAATTCAATTTGAAGGCAATATCATCATCTAAGCGTTTTTTCAGGTCTTTTATGGTTGGGATGCGTTCAACATACCGAATGAAAACGGAAATAATCATCGCTGCAACATTCAGCTCTTCAGGCGCGCCCAAACGGGATTTTTTAGCCATGTCGTGATAAATGGCATCCAAATCAACGGCGGAAATGATCGCCTCATACTTTTGGGTAGGTTCCATGTCATAAAGTTCTTGGATGCTAAATAAGCTTGGTTGTCGTATAATAGTCATAGGAAGTATTCCTCCAATCTCTATGGATGTTTTAGTTCAACTACCATTATACAAGATTTGGGGAGGTACTTCCTTTTTTACGTTTTTAAGTCCTTGCGCCGCAAGGGCTATGAATTATGAAATTCGCTCAACTATATTAAAATTGAAAAAAGAAGGGTGTATGATATGGGTTTGCCCTTAGAAATTTTGCGTATTGTACTGCCAGTTATAATAGTGGGTGGGATTGTATTATTTGTAATGCTAAGGATGAAACATAAGTATGAGAAAGGGACTCTGGGTAAGAAGAAAACAAAAAGTGCCCAAGATTTCTTAGACAGCTTAATACCACTCGGGATTCTGATTGGTTTTGCTGTTGCTTTACTTTTAAGTTTATTTTCTCCAATTTCCTTACTATCTTCAATTGCTTGGGGAACTGGAATAGGTATGTTATTTGGCTATGTTGCTTATGAAATTTATAGCAAAAAGGAAGAGAGTTATTCGTAATATCAATCTTCCAGAATTGGATGCGTTTGTTGCACAAAACCATAACCTCAAGGCTTAACGGGTTGCCATCAAGGCAGCCTCTTTTTTATAAGACTAGCCAATCCAAAAACAACAGCGCCTAAACCGTTATAACGCTGGTTGCTAAACCATATTTAAAGGCACTTACCCAGGAAGAACCCAAAGCTTTTTAAAGATTTTACTTCGCAAGATCGATGCCTCAACTCTCATGATATTTTCGTGTCTTTCACGCTTCGTAGATGCCTTATGTACGTTATTTATAGATTCCTTTATTACCCGCCACACGTTCTCCAGATCTGAAAGATTTCATCTAATAAATACGCTTTAAAATAACGAATTAGCGCGTTCTATAGAGTATTATTTTCCCTAGAAGTTTCCACTAAATTGCGGTATAATAATGATCACGACCAGATGGGAGTGCCCAATTATACGCAGTGATCAAATTCGCTTCGCTGCATTTGCTCACTGCGTATGCTCAATTGGGTTTCCTGCAGGGGCTCCGAGATGATGGATAAGTTTCTGATGAAACTTGGATCTTATAGCTTGAACGATAGGAGATGCATGCATCATGGCTAACGGTTATTATATGTTTAATTGTCAGATCGTTAATAAAGGTATTCAGTCAGCTGTAGCGATGGCAGCTTATCGTTCTGATCAAAAATTGTATTGTGATGAAGATGGTTTAACGAAAAGCTATAAACTCCATGAGGTTGAGCCGGAATCCTTTATATTAAAGCCAGATCATGCACCGGAATGGGCAGGTGATCGTGAGACATTATGGAATGAAGTTGAAGCATTTGAGAAACACGATCATGCGCAAATAGCCCGCAATGTTATGATGCCTTTACCTAAAGAAATGACCAGGGAACAGCAAACTGAAACAGCCAAGGAATACATACAGGAAAACTTCATTCAGGAGGGGGTGGTTGCTGATGTATCGATCCATCGTGATGAAGAACATAACCCGCATGCTCATGTTTTATTAACCGTTCGTCCTTTGGATGAAAACGGTCAATTTGAAACCCGAAAATCGAAGCGTGTTCCAGTATTAGATGACCAAGGAAACCAGCTCTATGATGATAAAGGATGGCGGCGAACGCGATCGGTAAAAATGAACAATTGGCATACGAAAGAAACGCTTTTAAAGTGGCGTGAAAACTGGGCAGCTAAACTTAATGAAAAAGCTAAACAGTTCCATATTGATAAGGAATACTCCCATAAATCCTATAAAGATCAGGGGAAAACCCAAAAGCCTCTTTGGCGTCTGAGTCGTCAGGAATATCAGTTTGAAGCACGGCGAAAAGAAGCACTTGAAAAGGAAGACAAGGCCTACGCCCCCAAAACCTTTTTTGCGCAGCAAAATGAAGCTGTTAAAGCTTATAATCAAGAGCATCAAGCTGTCATTCATCTTGAAGATTATAAAACCGATAAAGACTTTCAAACCTTCTTGAATGATGTTCGTAAACGTGATCATGCAAGCGACGATGAGGTTGAAGCAACTAAGTTATTAGTTGATCGTGCTAAAGGTTATGTTGACTACGATGTTGCTAAACAATTATATGCCGATTTCCATCAAACCAATAATAAATGGGCGAAAAAATTAGAGCGTGATTTTAAACAATTAGATGCGGAAAAAGACCTTTATCAGTCGATTGTTGAAGAGTATAATCAGAATCCTTCAAGTGCTCAATTATTTGGTTATACAACGGAAAACTTCAAAGAAGAAATGACAAATGATCTGGAGAATTATAAGCATCATTACGCTCAAAAAGAAGAAGAACAAGCTAAATTTGAAGAGCTTAAAAGAGCGACAGAAATGAGTTTAAAGCATCAGAGACGTTTGCTTCATGAGGAATTTTCGGCGGTGTATGAAACGGATAAATCATTCTCAGATGAAGAAAAGTATTTTGCTGTTAATCAGCTGAAACGTCATAATAATTATATACCGGAAAACCATATTGAAGATGAATATCGGAAGTATTCAAATGTAGAGGAATCCCGCCATTATATTCCGGCGTGGAAACAAGCTCATGACATGATGAAGTCGATAAGAATTTACGATAATACCATCAATAAAATCGAAAACACCAATCTGACTAAACTTGACCCTGAAACAATAAAGCGTAAACTTATTCAGTCTAATAGCTTCCAAAACTTAAAAGAATCTTACGAACAACAGGTGAAAGATCTTGAGCCTATGATTGATCATGAAATGGAACGTTATTTACCTTACCAAGCTGACATGAAGGACTTACCTATTCAAACGAAAACAGCTTTGTTAGAAGGCTATTATAATCTGCCACAAGAAAAACAAGAAGCTATAAGTGGCCATGACCTCATGAAGCAAGTCTTTTGTGAAAATGAGCTCAAAGCAGAGCATTCAATGATGCAAAGTCAAGAAGCCGATAATGATCGGGATCGTGAGAGTTATCGTATGGTTTCGCAAGAATCTCAGGAGATATCGGATGGTCTTACCGCTGTTCTTTATGAATTTGAGAATTTAGAAGCTATGGATGATGAGTATGGTCAAAAACAACGGCAGGCTCAAAAGAAACGCCACATCAAGAAAGGCGGTAAGACCAAGTGAGAGGGCTCGGGCACGATTCGGTGCTTATGCCTGTGTTACATATGCCTGTGAGAGCCGATGAGATAGACCTATCGTGGGTGTTAGGACATTTGTTTTACTGTGTGGAGCACTCATTTTCCAGAAATAAGATGTATCATGTAATTCAGGGTTTCCATTTTAAATAGTATCCTATTATTTATGGTCTCAATACGATAAACTAATGATAGTTCATAGAAAAAAGGTCGTTATAAATGACAGAGATACATATTGATCCATATGCCACAGCTTCCCAACTTGTCGGGAAGGTCCCTGAGGTCATTATGAAACATTATGAGATCCCATGCAGTTCTTATAATGTATATATGACACCCGGCTTTTTGAAGCACCTAAAAAAACGTAATCATTGGGACATTTTCATGACCTATTATCAGGAAATCCCTTCAATGATTGCAAATCCAGATTATGTTGGGCAAAATCCAAAAGAGCCCAACAGTATTGAATTATATAAAGCGCTCGGTGATTTCCTGCTGGTACCTGTAAAACTTAACACGTCATCCTATTTATATTTAAGTTCATTTTATGGATTGGATAACGGCGCAAGTAAAATTGAAAAACGCTTAAGAACAGGCCGGATCCGTCCATTTTCATCTTTGTTATAATTCGTATATAGTCTTCAAGTCCTTGAGTCCGAGTTTACAAATAGCGCGTTTTTGGTTATTCTTGTAGATAGAAGGAAATATTATATACTGTAAAGGTTAATGAGGTGGGAAAGGTTCCCCACGCGCTACACCTTGTGTAGTTACCAGAGATGCAGGTTGCCGTCTGCCATTAACCTTTACTATGAGCGGTAAGCCCCTTTCTTTTGAGAGAGGGGCTTTTTCACGTTTAAACACAGTGATTTTCCTGAAGATGTATAAGCTATCAAATAAATGCAGACCCCCTTTTTATTATAAATTCAAATTGATTCACCAGAGATCAATATTGCTTAAGCAACAACATCGCTTAAGCGATTATTTATTTTAAATAACTATATGTTCAATCAGTTAAGAAAGGGGGTCCGAAGTGTCGCGTGTGGCCTGTGAGAGCCAATGAGATAGACCTATCGTGGGTGTTACGTTTGCTTTACTGTGTGGAGCACTTATTTTTCCGGCAATAGGATGTGTCATGTATTAACTCAGGGTGTCCATCTTAAGAGGCATCCTGTTATTCATGGTCTTCATACGATAAAATAAAGACGTAATTGGGAGTAAAAGTAGGCAACAGTTATCTTAGAATCAGATGCAAGATCATTGGGATAATTAAAGATCCCTTGTTCTTAAAGTATGATTTGAAAAAAGCTTAATGAATTCTAATAGAAGTTTTGTATTTCCTTTGTTAGCCAACTTCACGGCAAAGGAAACACCGTTGCTAAATGAAAATAAAGCATTTGCAGTATCTACTTGAGTAACGTCTTCATAATGATAAATGGCTGCCTCTCGCAGTTCAAGAAGAGGGTATTTAGTATATAAAATCAGTTTCTTATTTGTCGCAACTAAATTGCCAAATTTATAAATGATACCCATGTTTTCCGTTACCTCAAAGGTAGCTGTTATGTCATTCATTATCCGTTCATCCGGTGATAATAAACTTTTCTCTTTCTCCACCGTTCTCACTCCCTAATCCAACATGTTTTAAAAGCCTTGAATTAAGCTTAATTTATGAAAACATTATCAGATCAAGGGTTTTTATCTAATCTAGGTTATGGTGGAGACAGTGTTCCGTTTCACTAACTTAAAAGGAATTTTCATTTGCTCATTTGAACTGGTATAGAACAATCTAAAGGCTTGCTCCCCTATTTCTTTTATGTTTGAATCCACGGTAGTCAGTCCCAGAGTTTCTGACATAGGGTTATTATCGAATCCCATAATGGATAATTTGTCAGGGATATTGATGCCACTTATTTCAGCTTGGGTTATCATACCGGCAGCCACTTCGTCACCATTGGTTAGAATGGCCGTTGGCTTACTGTTGAGATTCTGCAATGTGCTAATAGCATTTTTTCCATCATGCATTGTGAAGCAATCTGTGAATATCCAATCGACTTCTATTGGCTGATTAATTTGGGTGAGGGCTGTCTTGAACGCAGCATAGCGCATTTTGCTGCTTAAGCTATATTTCCTTCCAGTACAGTAGCCAATTTTTCGATGACCTTCTTCAATAAGATAATTGATGCCCGTGAGAAATGCTTCGTAATGATCTGTGTAAGCGCAAGGCAGCTTTTCAAATCGTTCGCAGGAAATAATGGGCCCGTATTCTGTATAGGGCATGATGGTATCCCAATCATTAGAACGAGAGCATATGATTAATCCATCTAATTCTCTTCCCTTTAACATATCGAGGTATTTTAATTCTTCCGCCTGATCGTAACTTGTCGGGCAGCATAGAACGGAATAGTTATACATGAACGCACGTTTCATAATGCCGCCTACCATCGCCTGAAAATAAGGGTGATCAATATATGGCATGATAGCGCCAACTGTATACGTTTTTCCCTTAACTAGGTGGATGGCATTTAAATTTTGGTGGAATTCTAAGTCCTCAATAACTTGTTCTACCTTATGTCTTTTATCATCACTCACATAGGGATGATGATTTAAAACTCTTGAAACGGTTGTGACCGATACGCCGGCAAGCTTTGCAATATCCTTAATATTGGCCATTTGATACCCCTCTAAAGATTCCCTGTTTTCCTGCATGCTTTTGGACACGCCTGTCATATTTTATATGTAACGCCCTTATAATCGAAAATCTTTTAAGCTATTTTTAATGTCGTCTTCCTCAATCCCAATATAACGCTTTGTGATGTTCTGCGACGAGTGATTAAAGATGACCATCAGGGTCACAATATCGTGCGTCTGCTGAAAGTAATGGTACCCGAAGGTCTTCCGCATGGTATGGGTTCCAACGTAATCGTAACCGCACTTCTTACCGGCAGATTTCAAGAGACGATAAGCCTGCGTCGTGGATAATGGCTGGCCTGTACGCTGGCTGGCAAACAGAAAGCCTGTCTCGGGCTGACCTTCCAAGTATTCGGCAATATCGGCCATGACCGCATCTAAATGCACGAGACGTGATTTGCTGGTCTTGCCCTCCTGGATTTTCACGCTACTTCGGCCTTTCACATCTTCGATGCGCAGCCGTAATAGGTCACCGACCCGCAGACCGGTATTAATCCCCATACTGAATAATAAATTATTGCGTTTCGGATGCGTGGTCTGGTTGAGCGCTTCACGCATGTTTTGAATCTCGGCTGTCGAACGTAAGGGCTCGACGTTTTCGACGACTTGATCGCCCATGAAAATCCCTCTTTTTGGCGTATGGTTTCCTTAACCATTTAAGGTTACCATACATGTCCTAAAAGGTCTAAAAGAAAAGCCTGGCAAATGGGGATTTGACATGTAAGGTTTTACTAAAACATTACATGATCAAAGAGAAATTATAAAAGAGTAGGATAAAATTAATTGTATTCTTCTCTTATTTTAAGTAACTAACCATTCAACAATCACACCCGATAGTTGAATGGTTAAGCCATTTAGACCCATTCCCTAGAAAGAATACTGTATAGAATACAGTCATGAAAATGGTCATATAAATATTCAGCATCTCTAATTATGCCTTCTTGTTTAAAGCCAAGTCTTTCAGGCACACCTTTACTTTTTCGATTTTTAACACCGCATCGTATCTCAATACGATTCAATTTATATTCTGTAAAAGCTATGTTTACCAATGCTCTTACTGTTTCTGTCATAATTCCATTACCTTGATAACCTTCAGATAACCAGTAACCAATACTTGTTTTACTATTTGACCAATCTATTCCATGAAAGCCAACCATACCCACCATTTTTCCCTTATATAAAATACCTGCTTGAAAACCATCATTGGAAGCAAATTGTTTTAACCACATTTCGATCATTGGTTCATAGTCCGTTTCTTGCTTCATGTTATCAACCCATGGAAGCCATTCTCTTAGGTAATTTCTTGACTCATTAACCAAAGCAAATAATTCGTTAGTATCTTTTTTTTCAAGTAATTTTAGTGATATATTTTCATTAACTTTTATATTAAACAATTTATTCTTCTTCCCCTTCTTTATCTGGCCTGTTTGTTGAGTGAATCTTGGTTATTTTAATCCTATCACAACAGGCTTTTCGCATGTAAGCTTCTAACAAAACATTACATCAAACGACTGGCAGTGTTCTTTATGACAGTCTTTTAAACTAAATAAAATAACAGAATGAATCATATAAATTCTGGTTACATATTTGAAGAGCAACAATTATTGTTTTGCAGAAATTCAACATTTTAACCGGCTTCCGGAATGTTCTGTTTGAAGAAGTCACGAATGTCATCTTCTGACTGTTGACCAACAAGACGGGTTTCTTCTTCTCCATTTTCATAATGAATCAGCGTTGGTGTATATTCAATTTTTTCAATCGTATTGTTATCAAATTCAAACAAGTCCGTATTATTTAACTTTAAGCATGTATCTTCTTATAGCAGTACGCTTTTATGTTTAGGAACATAACCCTTTAGTATAGAGTATTTTATTCAAAAGCGAGTAAATGACACCAAAGGTGTTAGGATTTTATCCTAACAAGCCAATAGCTTGCCTTACCTCCTTACTGATCTATTTATTTCTCAATAGTAAGTATTTAGTATCTAATTTTTAATAAAATAGAGCACTCATATTTGCAATAAAACTAGCTTTAGCGCACGATTACTCACGTCAATACAATTTTGAGGACTTTTCACATGTAAACTTCTACATGAATGCAGCATATTATAGTCTGGTTCCCCCTTCCTGTAAGCGTATTTTTTGTAAGTTGAAACGTTTTATTATTATACTATAAAATATGAACGATGAAAGGGTGATAATATGAGTAAACACATTGCTGTTCTTGTAACAGACATGGTAGAAGAAATTGAATTGACCAGCCCTGTGAATGCATATAAAGAAGCTGGGCATACGGTTGATATTATCAGCGACGAAGCGAACAAAACAATCACTGGTAAAAATGGCAATGAAATGCAAGCCGATAAAGGAATTGACGATGTCAATGTAGCCGATTATGATGCATTGCTCGTCCCTGGCGGTTTCTCACCGGACTTGCTGCGGATCAATCCGAAAAACAGTGAGTTTGCAAAAGCATTCTTCCAGAACGATAAACCTGTATTCTCCATTTGCCATGGACCACAGTTCCTTACCGATACAGGCGAGCTTAACGGAAGAACGCTGACAAGCTTTGTATCTGTAAGAAATGATCTGAAAAATGCAGGCGCAAATGTAAAAGATGAAGAAGTTGTTAAAGATGGCAACTTTGTAACAAGCAGAACACCGGATGATCTGCCTGCATTCAACCGTGAAACGTTGAAATTCCTGCAAGACTAACACGGAATGTTAATTAAAAAAGATGCCTGTGCTGCATCCCTGAAGTCAGATTTCAGGGGTGCACATCGGCATTTTTCTCTTTTTAAGAAAAAACGCACTATACTACAGACAAGGGAGATGATTTTGATGTCAGAACGCATTTTTACGAGTCCAGCAAAATATATACAAGGCAAGAACTCCATAAATAATATTGGATCATATGTGAAAGAAATCGGCAGTAAAGCAGCAGTTATCGCAGATGAAGTCGTATGGGATATTGCCGGGCATCAAGTAGTCGATGCTTTAAAGAAAAACAATATAGACGCCACAGAAATTTTATTTAACGGCGAATCTTCAGAAGAAGAATTTGAACGAATTTCTCAAGAAGCTAAAAAAGCAGGCGCAACGATAATTATTGGCGTTGGCGGAGGCAAAACATTAGATACATCCAAAGCGATTGCAGATACACTGAATGCTTCTACAGTTATTGTTCCAACCGCTGCCTCAGCTGATGCACCAACAAGCGCGCTATCTGTGGTTTATTCGAAAGAAGGAGCTTTCGAAGGTTATCGTTTCTATAACCGCAATCCAGATTTAATTGTACTTGATACAAAAATTATTGCAGCAGCTCCGCCCCGTTTATTAGCTTCAGGGATAGCAGACGCTATGGCCACATGGATAGAAGCACGGGCAGTCATTCGCAATGGCGGGCCAAATCAGGTTGGTGGCAGAACAACACTGGCTGCAGAAGCGATTGCGAAAAGATGTGAAGAAGTCTTATTTGAATATGGCCATTTAGCTTATGAATCAGCTAAAGTAAATGCGGCAACGCCAGCACTTGAACAAGTTGTTGAAGCAAACACCCTGCTGAGCGGATTAGGATTTGAAAGTGGCGGTTTAGCCGCGGCACATGCTATCCATAATGGCTTTACTGCTTTAGATGGTGATATTCATCACTTATCCCATGGTGAGAAAGTCGCCTTTGGCACACTCGTTCAATTAACATTAGAAAATCGTTCCCTTGAAGAAATCGAACATTACATTGATTTCTACACTAGCCTGGATTTACCAGTGACACTCGAAGATATTAAATTAAAAGATGCAAAACGGGAAGATATCGTAAAAGTTGCTGAAGCAGCTAATGTTAATGAAGAAACAATCCATAATGGCTTTGACGTTACAGTGGAAGAAATCGTTGATGCGATCTATGCAGCTGATCAATACGCAAAAGCTTATAAACAAAAAAATAACTTATAAGGGATTGTTAAAATGATCCTTATTTAAAAGGTAGGGCTGTTGTGCCCTGCCTTTTTATATTCCCTTAAAACCTGCGCAATGCTTTTACAGCCTGTACATGGTGCAGTCTGTACAAAATTTTCATTAAATATAACAGAACTCACCGCGCCTCTTAACAATGCGAACCAGGGACCGTCATTTTTATCTTAGATATAATTCATTGGTCCTATTATTGATTCTGCGTACATTCGCAGTTTAAATGTTAACAGTATATGAAAAATTAATTATTGAGTTTATGACACGTGAACTCACATGTACTGCATGCTCCGGAACAGGTTTGCTTTCCGATGATGAAGGGTGGCAATATCATTAATATGTTGTAATACCTGTTCTCGCATAAAGGGCAAGCAGAATAGCCGTTGTATCTGAATACCCGACAACGAATTTTGAGTTTTGTTTGAATGCTTCATAATCAATATATGGCAGCATGCTATTTGAGTTTGTTCCTCCGATAGTGGCCATGATCATTTTCATATTTGGATTTCTTAGCAGCTCATTTAGTTCTTCCGCACGCTCTTTAGGCGATCCTGAACGATAACCATCCTGTTTTCCTGTTAATTTTCCTTCTGCAAAGACAAAACCTTTTTTCTTCATAAAGGACTTCGCTCGTTCAAAACGTTTTTAAGCTGTAACAGTTCCGGGCGAAGATGGTTTGAATATGCCAATGGTCTCTCCCTTTTTTAAAGGTTCCACGATAATGTTTTCACCTATCCCTTAGTAAATATTGTTCAACAATATAGTCTGCTTGTTGAATAAACGCTGATTATTTTAAGCCTATCACAGTAGGCTTTTCACATGTAAGCTTCTACATAAACATTACATCAAAAGAACAAAAAAGTAGAAAGATCTGAGCAGTTAAGCAGACTTTCTATTCAACAAACATGCCCGTTATTATGAAAAACACCGTATAATCAATTTCATTCTTTACCCCTTCTCAATCCATAAAGAAATAAGAAAGAAAGAAAACCACATATAAACAATATTCCTCCTGCTAAAAGGCCATCAACAAGAGTGGAAGTTTCATTTAAATAAATGGTGAAAAAAACAACGCTAATGGATATCAGTACCAATACAATAGTTGAAATGCCTAATCCTTTTCCCGCAGACTTTTCGTCGCCCTCGTAATCTACACTAATGTTCATAGACAAAAATACCAGTATAAGCGTTGACAGGCTAAATACAAACCATAGAGGATTTTCCTTCATACCATCCATACCTTTTGAAATTAAGTCATACCCTAATATTCCAAATATGCCAAGCAGTTGGATGACAAACGCAACACGTATTTTTTGTAAGTTTTTTAATGCCAGGCGTTCATCTGATGAGCCGAATGACATAAATGCTAGCACTACTATTGACGTTATAAATACTAGCCATAAAGGATTTCCTTTTATGCTGCTTAATCCATTCGAAATTAGATCATACCCTAATAAACCAATTATTCCAAGAGTTTGGAGAGTATAAACGAGGCGTATGTTTTTCAAATTTTTAATTGCTAAACGTTCGTCATTAATTCTTTGTACTTTCATTTATCTCACTCCTCCTTGTTTAACCAAAAGATCTCATCAAGTGTTTTATTTACTGCATAACAGATATTTAAGCAAAGTTTTAAAGTAGGGTTGTATTTCCCTTTTTCAATTAAACTAATTGTCTGTCGTGTAATGCCCACTTTTTCAGCTAATTGTTGTTGGGTTAAGTCTGCTTGTACGCGAGCAACTTTTAGATTATTTTTCATTA
>NZ_AP043935.1:0-10249 GCF_055381965.1 Lentibacillus kimchii
TTTAGACCTTTCACGACATGTATGGTAACCTTAACTAGTTAAGGAAACCATACACCAAAAAGAGGGCCTCTTATAATTAGTAGTATCCTACACCTAGCTAAAATAAGGCCGTGACATAATAATTCTGTCACGGCCTTTGTATTCATGTAAATCACGACTTTTTAGTAAAAAACTATAGCTATTTAATATTCTATCTTTTCTTTTTGACTGGGTCTTGAAATAAATTTAATCACTAAGGGTGATAAAATTGCTATGGTCAAACCCAAGACAAAACTATCAGAGATAAAATGTATGAACGCGCTGTTTATGGTTTGAATAGCTATTAATATTAGATAAGCACCTACATATGAATAATCATATACTTTTTTCTTAAATATAGGTATATCTATATAAATTATGATAAATACGCCTGCTATCAATAGTAAGTCAATCATAATTCTCCAATCGTTAAGATCATTGTGGGAAGACTCCTGTAGGAACAGCAGCATAACCTAAACCTGTAAATCTAATTCTAACTCCATTGCCCTGGTTTTCATCCTGTATCATATTACCGAATCCTACTAATCCTCCACCAATCGCACCTGATATTGCACTAACTAACTGTGTAGGAGGTACTGGTATAAACCTACTTATTACCGCAGCTCCATCCATTGCTCCGCCACTTGTTTTGAAAGATTGGTAAACAGTCCGTGTCTCAGTGCTATTCAAAAATATATTGTATCCCCACCAATGGACATCAACACCACTTCTTCCTGAGGCAAATAATGATATGTCTCCATTTGAAGTATTAAGTCCTTGAACATCTTGATCAACAGAAACTTCTAAATCCTCATTTATATCTGCCTTTCCATCTCTAACGAGTTGATTAAGATAATTCATCCAATCCTCGATACCTTCTGTTACTTTTTTCGGTATTTCTAAATCTTCTTTATACGATGAATCAAGACTAATCGTGCCATCATTATCAATTTTAACATATGTCTCTAATTGGTTAATATAGTTATCCATGTTTTGTTCAGGTACACCATCTTCTGCTTTATTCAGAGATGAAGCACCTACACTTATTGGCAATGTGAAAATGAGCAATGAAACTAACGCTACAAGAGACTTTGATTTCATTTGGAATCACCTTTCTTACATTTAGTATAGTAAAATAACTCTCTATTATACTGTAGTAGATTTCCGAAACAATTTCCATATTATGGAAGTAAAAATAAATATTTGTTTTATATTTTTTTGTAAAGGACTAGGATGTTTGGGGATACGGGGAACAGTTAACAACATCCTCATGTTTAATAATGCTCATCTGAAAAAAATAAATAGACTGAATATTTTAAACAATAATTGTTGTTTAAAAGAGGCAAAAGACAGATATTATGCGGGACTTTTAAAATCAAATACCCAGAAGAGAAGCATCATTCAATTTTTCTTTCAAAGATCAGTTCAAAATACCCCGCCATCCCCATCGTGTAGGTTGAAGGCGAAAAGATCTGTATAAAGCGCCATCCTTTTTCTGCATAATCACGTATGACCTGGTGATAATCTTCTTTTGGTTCACTGCCTGTTGCCTCCCCCTCAATTCAATTCTTTCAAACTTATACTCGTACATAAATGATTTATCGCCAGTTATACAATCTAACTTTATTAAATTTTAACATAACGTCATATCACAAATTAGAGCGATTCTGGTATTAGAATATGGGTTCATCTTGATCACGTAGGATGTATCATTTTTACAACTTAAGGGAATATATATAAATATATACAAAATGAGAAGAAAGCGTGATAGAATGGATATAGATCCTAAACAAGAGGTGGTAGCGATGACGACAGCTCAAAAATGGGGCGGCAGCATTGGTGTCCGCATCCCTCAAAAAATAGCTAAAAAATATGGCGTTGTAAGTGGATCACCCATTCAGGTATCTGACGATGGCGAAAAAATCATTATTCAGCCTGTCGAAAATGAATTCACACTGGAGGAATTATTGGAACAGTGCGAAGGAGACAATCCGCATGAGGAGCTATTCAGCGATTCTTCTGGAAAGGAAGAACTCTAAATGACGCAAACACCCGACAGAGGCGACATCATTTATTTAGATTTCAATCCGCAAACCGGACGGGAACAAGCAGGGCGGCGGCCTGCGCTTGTCCTATCGCCTGCCAAATTTAATCAAACGACAGGCTATGCCTCGGTGTGTCCTATCAGTCATACCACCAGACAGTGGGGTTTCCACGTTCATCTGCCTGATGGTTTACCCGTTGATGGTGTGGTGATTACGGACCAGCTCAAAAATCTGGACTTCCAGGCAAGAAACGCCACCATCAAAACACAAGCGCCTGATGACGTGATTGATACCTGTTTAAAAAAGATCCATACATTTTTATAGCAACAAACATTTGAGGCTGATTTTCTAAACTGAGAATCAGCTTTTAAAAAATACATCACGAACCGTCCAGTATTCCAGCAACTTAATCAGCCCACCTCAGAATGCTAAAATACCAACAAACAATATAAAAAACGATCCCAAAACGTCATAACATCACTCAACCGAATAACAGTTTTTCTCCTATACAACTCTTTTGACCTTGAACCAACACCCCTTACTTGAACTAACAAACAAACCTAAACCACACCAACAACAACTAACACACCACACATCTAGCCATAACAACTCACCAGCCCATCAGAATTTCCATTTTCCCATGACCACACGATCTCATAAGTCAAAACTGACGTTGTGAGCGTGTGGTCATGGGTACGAATCTTTGGGAATTCTGATGGGGCGCTGCTAGAGCAAATTTAACATGAAATACCAAATTCACCTCTTTTACCAGGTCTTTTGCCATATCTTTTACCACTTGTTCTAGCAAAACTATCAAACCAACACCAAACTAGGGAAAGAGGCCATCCCAGATACTAGATTCTTAACCCAACCTAAAAAGTCACGGATACTCTAGATATGTAATGGCAGACTGGCTCATTCTTGAAACTCATTTGTATCGGGCACTTCAGCAACATGATCAAGCGTCCTTTTCAGGGCATTAAAACTATTATGCAACTTTATTGGTTAAATGAAAACCCATTTAAGACGATGATGAATCCTGGTTTTGGCTGGAGCTTTCGGGTGCCCTCTCAACGATTTTCTTCACCTGCTTGTATTTTTTCTTGTCCCCGGTATTGTCCTCCCGAAGGACATCCATCACTAACACCTTTCTACGGCCTCTGGCTGTCATAACGATAACAATATCCCCTTTTTGAATGGGTGTTTTATCATCCAGCCGAAAACGCTTATGAATATGCCAATAATACAGCTTTTTCATATTTAAATTCATAACGCCGTTTTCATAGCTTATAATGTGATAGCCTGCGATAACATTACGCTCGTCCATGTCGCTTCCATCCCCTTCTATCAAATTCGTTTCATGCCCGAATACCAGCAGCGCGTGGCGCATAGGTATCAAAGGTCATCACCCAGCTGAGCTGGCCCCTCAAATGACGGGTGCGCCTCACAAGAATCCTCAGCAAGATGTCACATCACCAGAGGGGTAACCCAGTGGCACTCTGAGCGACTGGTAACACGGGTGGTGACATTTCCCTCTTTTACATCCAGGTGGCGGTTGATGAACCAGCCATCCAGAAAACATACAGGACCTTCTCAAATCGTTTTTAACGTTAACACGGCCATTAACCCTTTTAGTTTAAAACAGAAGCACACAGGTCATCTGTGAAGCTTTAAATAATAGATTAGCTTAGGATTGACTATCAAACTTCCGGGTCCAGCCCATCATTTAGCCAATCAAAATACATACTTGTATCGCGCTGGGCTTGTTTCTGCTGAGCCACTTCATTTTCACGTTCAACGTCCAGAGCCGTTTTGGAACGCTTTTTCAGACCATTTACGAAGAAACGTCCAAAGTATGTATAGGATTCACCTTGGCTGATCTGGTCTTTCATATAATCCAGCTGATTGCGGGCATCTATTAATCTATAATCTATCACATGCTGATCGAGCATTTCCGTCATAATGTCCTGAACAATATAGGGATCCAACATCTCACGTTTCAGATGATCGAATAACGATTTGAGGTGCGGGTTGTTTTCAGTCAGTTGGGTGAGTTCTTCACGAATGCTTGCGCGCATTTCTTTATTCTCATCATCGTTAGTAATTCTATTTCTATTAATTCTATTTCTATTAGTAGTCCAATTATCGGTAGTCGGATTATCCGACGTCGAAAAATTGGACTTTGGATAATCCGTAGTCCAATTTTTGGGATATGGATCTTTTTTGGCTTTTTGATCATTCTTTTCAGGGGGATTAGGGACGGCTATGACTTTATAAATATTCCGTTCAAATTTTCCTTTATCGTCTTTTTCATGTTCTATTTTCAAATAACCTTTATCCTTAAGCTGGTTCATGTACTTATAAAAGGTGTCCTGCGATTTTATTCCCAGTTCATACTTCATGAGAGAAATGCTGGGGAATGCTTTTCGACCATCAATGTCTGTAGGATTACCAGCCAGGCTGCATATGTAAGAATAAATAGCTTTAGCTTGAATACTGATTTTGCTATCACGCATAACTTTTTGAGCTACCCAGCCATAACCATTTTCATAAATTGTGCCTTCAAACATAACGACTGCATCTTGTGCCATTAAAAAAACCTCCTATATCCCTGTCACGAAATGTCCAAACCTAACAGAGAAATCGAAGGCTTCAATCTTTACAATCAGTACATTCATGTGTAAAATAGATTCTGAATTAACGATTGAATCATTTGTGATTCCCCTGTGCCCAAAAATTGTCTGTGGCTGGACACTTGGACAGGGAATTTAATTTTTAACTCTATTAAATATTATCATCAGGCAGGAATTTTGACAACATTTGCTAGGTGTCTGATGGAAAGAACAGCAACCCAAAGAAGAGGTTGCTGTTCTTTTTTTATGTTCAAGTAAAATCGGCCAGTGAACGTTATCATCGTTATTTAAAAGATGGCATTTGAAATAGAGTTCAATAATTAAAAACAGGACCTATTTGTTAAAGTATGAGGGGTATTGGTCCTGAAAGCATCAGACGAGCTGTGAAAGATTCTGTGTGTTTATATAGGGTGCTCTTGTTTTAAAGATTCGTTCTTTGAAACGCATGATTGTTTTGTTTATGAATTGACGACTTTAAGCTTTCGTGGATCTTGAAGATGCACTTTCGTTTGTTAAAGAAACATCACGACCAAATGGAAGTGCCCAACTATATGCAGTGGTTTTTAAAACTAAAAAACTGCATTTAAGTTGGGTTTCCTGCGGGGGCTCTTTTAAGACAAAAAACCTATAATGGCATAACGGTTTTGCTTTATTTTCATTAGTCATTTCAACTTCGATGATTTTTTACTATTACATTTTCAACACCACTTTCGAAAAGGAAGCTATGGCGGACCATATCGTATTGAAATTCAAAAGTTATCGGCGACATTAATATTTTTTTCTGTTACTCTTATTAAAATAGAGGTGAGGTGATGATATGACAGACGATACAAAGGGCAATACAGAAGACAATATGGAATATACCGAAAAGGCTTATGCGACAGGTGAAGTTGCGACTATGCTGGATATATCAGTACCTGCTGTTAGAAAGTACGCGCAAATATTGGAAAGCAAAGGATATACGTTTATACGGTCTAAAAAAAAAGGGAAGTATCAGGCGAGACTATTTGTAGAAAAGGACGTTACAGCATTAAGATATTTGAAAGAAATAAGATCAAAAGGCAATACAACTGTTGATCAGGCTACAAGTATTGTCATAGAGCGATTTGGTAAGGGGGCGATACAAGCTGTAAGGGGTGGCGATACAGAACAATCACAACAATATGAGGGGCAATATACCAATGAAGATGTCGTGAATTTAATAAAGCAGCAGAACGAACTTATAAAAGATTTATCAGAACGGCTGGATGAGCAACAGGAATACATAAATACGCGGTTAAAAGAGCGAGATCAGGCCTTGTTACAGACTCTGGATGATAAACTGGAAACGCGTAAACAATTGGCCTCAACACAGGAATCTGAGGAGGCAAATGAGTCGTCAAAGCCCGGATTTTTTGCGAGACTCTTCGGGAAGGGTAAGACGAATGATTGACCCGCGTATATGACAATTGATGTTATGATTGAGAGAACACCATCAAGACGCTTTCATAATACAATCATTGTTGCATTATGAAGACATTTCTATTCTAAAGAGGCTTTTGTAAATTAGAATAGTAGCATGATGATACACCTATATTGAAACTGTCAATATAATAGATTAATAGGAAAAGGAAAGAACGATCATGACGACTAATAAGGTTAATCAACCGGGGAGTTATGCCAGTAGTCAATTGGGCATGGACATGGATGATACCGTGCGAATGTATTTAAGGGAAATAAGCCAGGCTTATTTATTATCAGCTGACGATGAAGTCCAGCTTGCCCGCCGGATTGAGGCAGGGGACGAGGAAGCCAAAAGGCAGCTGACAGAGGCCAATCTGCGCCTTGTGGTCGATGTGGCCAAACGCTATACCGGCAATGGCTTGCCGCTTTTAGATTTAATTCAGGAAGGGAATACCGGGCTTATGACGGCCGTGGCGAAATATGACTATCAGAGAGGGTTTCGATTCAGCACGTATGCCACCTGGTGGATAACTCAAGCCATAAAACGGGCTATCATGAATCAAACAAAAACGATTCGTAAACCTACTCATATCGTAGAAGCCACTAACAAATTGATGCGCATTCATCGCCAGCTATTACAGGATTTTGACCGTGAACCTACTGTCGAGGAAATGGCTAAAAAAGCCGATCTAGCTCCTGATAGAGCACGTGAGATACTGCGTCTTATGCAGGATACGGTTTCACTCGATACGCCAGTCAGTGATGAGGGGGATACCCATTTTGGCGATTTTATTGAGGATCCGTCTATACCGTCGCCATCGGGTCAGGCTTTTGATCAGGCATTAAAAGAACAGCTGAATCTTGTTTTGGCTGCATTAACGGACAAAGAAGCAAGTGCGTTGCGGCTTCGTTTCGGGCTTGACGATGGTTACATGCATACTCTCGCGGACGTTGGCACCAGATTTGGTGTCACGCGGCAAAGAGTCCGTCAATTGGAAGCGACAGCGTTACGCAAACTCCGTGATTCAGATTATGATCAGCAGCTAGAAGATTTTTTACCACAATGATCTTAAGAGGAACAACAGAATCAGGTTACTTTCTCCTGCCGCAGGTGTTCCAGTACCGCAAATAAGATCTGTTCCTCTTTGGTTTCATAGGCGGTATCTAGCTTAATGCGATGGCCATCGAACAAAGCAGCTTCCAAAAGATAGGGAATGCGCGGTGTCGCATAGCCTCGTTTGTGCTGCTGTAAATAGCCCCATGCATAGGTTTCGAATGCTTTGGAAAGGCCCATATGCTCCACACATGCGCGTACTGAAGATTTCTTAACTTCCAGCGCGTCCTCAAAGAGGTTTTTCCTGGCCAGTTCCCACCACATTTCCGCGCGAATGGCTTCTCGTGTGTCTTCTTTTACATCATTTGTTGTATTAGATGGATAAGTATCCATATGTTCCGGCATACGGGCACGGATGAAAGCTAGCAGATTCGCTTCCTGAATCAGCCATCCTTCTTTTCGGGATTTAGGTGGAATCCCTTTAATATACCCCTGACGCAACCATCGGCGTACACTTTCTTCATGACTCGTTATTTTATAGGCCTGCAGCAGTTTCAAAGCATCCCGCACGTTATAGAGCGCCATAAATTATCTATCCTTTGCAATAATAGTTGTATTAAATAAAGTGTACATGAAATCCTTATTTTAATGCAACAATTGTTGAAATGAAACCTTAAGGTAGTGATGTTGTCTTAAGACAACCATTACGCATTTGATTTTCCTAGAATATTTTAATTAAGAATTTTTATACCAGGTTGTTTTTTGGGCCTAGTTAACCCTTTTTATGAGAGTGGCATTTTTTATTTTTTATCAAGAAGGACATATACCATGACAAAAGGCTTCCAGCTCTATATAAGAGAACGAAGCCTTTTGTCATGGTTGGAAGTTCTGATGTTATTGTTTAATAAGGTTATCCTTGTCAAAGTCGATATCAATACGAACACGACCGCCAAGTTTCTGGGCAATTTCGCCAAATCTTCCAAGGGTCATATCAATTTCGCCATTTTCAAGACGGGAGAGATAGGACTGCTTTAAACCAATACGCTGTGAAAATTCTTGTTGTGTCATATTTAGCTGCTTGCGTATTTCAACGAGTTTGCAGCTCAATTCAAATTGTTGTTGGCGTTCCGGATCTTCCCATACCTGTTTAAATTCGGAATCATTTTCTCCCAAGCTTTTTGCTAATCGGTCTGTCAGGCTCATAACACGTTACTCCTTTCCTGTTCCAAAGCGTTGGAGCCAGTCTTTCCGGTACGCCTCGCCTCTGCGTATTTCCCGTTCATCAGCTTTGTTTTGCTTTTTTTGATAACCATGCGTTAAAACAGCAGTACGCCCGTACCAATGAAACCAAAAGGTTCGGAAGACATCGCTTCCTTGTTTCGTTCGAATATAAGAAAGGTTCTTCGTTATTTTTTCACAGAATCCTGGTTTATGCCGAGGACCATAACGTTCGAATCTCTCGATATCTTCTAAAACTTTTGCTGCTTTTTTAGCTGGCAATGTTTTTAACCACTCAAGCAGGGGATACTCATTATTTATGGTTTTGTATTCTAATGTTTCCCATTCTTCCATATTCATACGTTTATTATAATATATATGTTATAAAAATGAAATTGATCTCCAAAAATAAAATATGAGGTATTCTCACACTCTTTATTCTTTTCCGTGCAATGTTTTCCTAGAACATCCCATGTGAAAGTTTAATTGTGCTAAAATTGAACCAATATAAATTTAAATAAGGATTGCTAAACTATCGGGGCAATTTGTGGCATAGTAAATTTAAAATGGTGAGGTGTAGTCTTGGGATATAAAAGTAATGAGAAAAAAACCTTTTTCACAAAAAAATTCATCATTTTTATTATAATAACTCTTATTGTTGCAATTATATTGGGTATCGTAGCCGTGAATATCGATAATAATCTCCTTCGCGCTATACTTGTCGTATCAGTTGTTTTTGTGCTTAGTTTATTTGGAAGAGGTATGCGGAATTGAACAATCTTTAGGTCTGTCTGAAAATGACAGGCTTTTTTGTTTTAATTAAGCCATTTCGATGTAATGTTTTCCTAAAACCTTACATGTGAAAATCGTGTTGTGATAGGATTAAAGCAACCAAAATTTAAGTGGAATTTGCTCAACAATCGGGGCCATTTTGTTAAATTAATGTCATCATCATATTAATAAAAAGGATTCTGCTTTTAAAAAGTAGAATCCTTTTTATTGTATAATATTTAATTATTTATGAAATAAATATTAAATATTATTAAATAAACATTTTATTTTATTAAATTTTATGCTAATCTAAAGTTAAGGAGCGATGAAGCTATATGGATATTAAAGATGTACCAGATTGGATATTATCTTTGGATGAGGAAGATGTGGAATTCATTAAGAAATTTGTGGTGAATTCGGGATCTTTAAAGGAAATTGCAAAAGTTTATGAAGTTTCTTACCCAACAGTGAGAGTAAGGTTGGATAGGTTGATTGAAAAAATAAAATTGAATGATGCTGTAGATAATGAAGGATTTATAAAGTTCATTAAACAACTCTCAATTGATGATCGAATCAATTTGGAAGAAGCAAAATTGATTATAAGTAAGTATAAAAAGGAGAGGGATGATAAGTTATGACAGCTTGGTTAATAGCAATAACAATAACCATATTACTATTTATTGTTCAACACTTTGCATCGATAAGTAGGATACCTTGGTTAGGAACGATTATTCCGACTGCTTTAGCTATTGTTATAGTGAGTATGTTGGTTCTTGGTAAACTGGAAATAAACTCTTCCAGGGATTTATTCTTTATGATAGCTGGGCCATTAGTATTCTTGAGTCTGTGGGGAGAAGGAAGAAACTCATTAAAGAGAAAGAGAAAAAAAGAATTAAATAAAATGAAGACTTGGGACTTGAGAGATTAAACAAAGTAGTGCACCAAATGGGTACGTTTGTTTAACAAGAGCTCTGTCTCAATAGACAATTTTTTATTATTTAAGGAAGATTAGATGTAATGTTTTGCTAAAACCTTACATGTGAAATCCCCATTTGACAGGCTTTTCT